>CAMFZO010000078.1 GCA_946006895.1 uncultured Clostridia bacterium
CAAGCTCGGCGCAAACCGCGCTCAGGTCGCCACCATGCTGATGCGCTTTGTCCAGAACGAGGAATAAGCTCCACAGGTCATTCGGACATCGGCTTGACGGACGAAGGTTCGGAATGACAAAGAAACAAGCAAAAGGGCAGCGGCTCATATGAGTCGCTGCTCTTTTTCATATCACAAAAAAATGACCACCGGCCGTATCGTATCGCCGGTGGTCATAAAATTTGCGGAAGGATCAAATCGCGTACTGGCTGGTGTAGATCTGATGGTAGAAGCCGCGCTTTTCCAGCAGCTCCCGGTGGGTGCCCTGCTCTACAATCTGCCCGTGGTTCAGAACCAGGATCAGGTCGGATTCCACAATGGTGGAGAGCCGGTGGGCAATGACGAAGCAGGTGCGCTCGCGCATCAGATTGTCCATGGCCTTTTGCAGCAGGACCTCCGTGCGGGTGTCCACGTTGGAGGTGGCCTCGTCCAGGATCAGCAGCCGCCGGTCTGCCAGCATGGCCCGGGCGATGGTCAGAAGCTGCTTCTGACCGCCGGAGAGATTGCTCAGATCGTCGCCGACCACGGTGTCATAGCCCTCCGGCAGGGTGCGGATGAAGTGGTCGCAGTAGGCCCGGTCACAGGCGGCGATGATCTCCTCCCGGGTGGCGTCGGGCTTGCCGTAAGCCACGTTTTCCGCAATGGTGCCGCGGAAGAGCCAGGTGTCCTGCAGGACCATGCCGAACTGGCGGCGCATTTCCCTCCGGGAGAGGGTGGCACAGTCTACACCGTCAATGAGGATGCGGCCCTTGTCCACATCGTAAAAGCGCATGAGAAGATTGACGATGGTGGTCTTTCCCGCGCCGGTAGGCCCAACGATGGCCACATTCTGGCCCTGCTTGACGTCAATGTTCAGACCCTGAATCAGCGGACTGTTTTTGTCGTAGGAGAAGTCCACGTCCTCAAAGCGGATGTTGCCCCTGGCCTCCTGGGGAAGCGTGCCGTCGGTGTTTTCTTCCTCGGCCATGTCATAGAGCTTGAAGACCCGCCGTGCGGCAGCCTTTGCGTGCTGCAGGTCACCGAAGCCGCCCGCGATCTGCTCCAGCGGGGAGGAAAACTGCTTGGCGTAGAGCAGGATGGTGACGATAATGCCAACAGAGGAGATGTGATCGCTCACCAGCAGCCAGCCGCCCAGCAGACAGATGGCGATATAGGCCAGACTGTTGGTCAGGGTGATGATGGGCCGGACAATGGAGGAGGTGAAATTGGCCGTGGCCTCCGCCTTTTGACGGCGGACATTGACGGCGCCGTGCTTTTTCTCCATGTCGGCCTCCAGATTGTAGGCCTTGGTGGTGGCGAAGTTGGTGAAGGATTCCTCCACGACGGAGTTGAGGTTGCCGCCCTCGGTGAACATATTGTAAAAATGCTTCTCACTCTTAGAGGAGATAAAGGACGACAGAAGGATGGACGCAGGTGTCAGGGCCAGCACCAGAAGCGCCAGCAGCCAGTTTTCCCGCAGCATCATCACGCCGATAACGACGATCATCAAAAAGCCGGTCATCAGGGTGTCAACGATCTGGTGGACATAGTTGCCCATGGTGGAAACGTCGTCAGTCATACGCGAAAGAATGTCGCCGACAGGCGTCTGGTCCACGTAGCTGACAGGCAGGCGCTTGATCTTTTCCGAGATACGGATGCGCAGATTGCAGGTAAAGTAGCGGCTGACCACGTTGTTCAGCAGGAGCATTTTCAGATAGCTGAACAGGCTGTAGCCAACGTAGACCGCCAGCAGGACGCCCAGCTTCGGAAGAATATCCGCCAGCAGGTCGCCGGCGTAGCTGCCCTCCCAGTAGCTGTAGAGGTCGTCGATCAGTGTGCCGAGGAGCTTCGGCCCGACCACGGCGCAGAGGATCACGCCCAGACAGAGGAAGCAGGCCAGCAGCAGCCATTTCCAGATGGGCTTTGCCTCCAGCAGGAGGCGGGAGATCACACGTTCTTTTTTCTGCTTCATTTTGTGCCACCTCCCGTCTGAGAGGCGAAGATCTCCTGGTAGATCCGGCAGCGGCTTAAAAGCTCGTCATGCTTGCCGCAGTCCACCAGACAGCCCTTGTCCATAACGAAGATGCAGTCGGCGCTCATGGCCGAGGTGATGCGCTGGGTGACGACGATCTGTGTCCTGCCGCGGATCTTTTCGTTGAGGGCAGCGCGCAGATTCTTTTCCGTCAGGAAGTCCAGAGCGGAGAAGCTGTCGTCGAAGACATAGATGGGCGCGTCCTTAATGATGGCCCGGGCGATGGAGAGCCGCTGCTTCTGGCCGCCGGAGAGGTTTTTGCCCGCCTGCTTGATCCCGTAGTCCAGACCGCCCTCGCAGCCTTCAATAAAGCCGGAAAGCTGGGCGATCTCCGCCGCCGCAAGAACTTCTTCACCGGAGGCGCCGGGCTTGCCCATGCGGATGTTTTCACCGATGGTGCCGGAATAGATGGCAGAGCCCTGCAGCACGGAGCTGATGTTTTCCCGCAGCGTGTGCTTGCTCAGCACATCGGTTGCAACGCCGTCCAGGAGGACGCGGCCCTCCGTAGGCGTCCGGAAGCCCAGCAGCAGGGAAACCAGCGTGCTTTTGCCGCTGCCGGTACCGCCGATGACGGAGACCTTTTCGCCCCTGTGGATGGTCAGGGAGATGTCCCGGACGGCAGCCTCCGTGCCGCCGTAGGAGAAGGTCACGTGGTCGAAAACGATCTCGCCGGTGAGGGCTTTTTTCTCGCCCACGTTGGGATCTCCCATACCCTCGGCATCCAGAACCTGACAGATGCGGTCGGCGGCGACCTGGGCGTGGGGATACATGACCACGGCGAAGGAGGCCATAATGATGCCGTTCATGACCATGGTGACATACTGGATGATGGCGAAAATATCGCCTGCGCTGACGGCGCTGACACCCTGGACCATCCGCCAGCCGCCGAAATAGACGATGAGAACCACGGACAGGTTGAGCAGCAGCATGGAAAGGGGCGTCAGGATGCCCATGGAGACGTTGCCGCGAATGATGTTCTCGGCCATGACGTGGGTAGCCTCGTCGATCCGCTGATGCTCCCGGTCCTCGGAGTTAAAGGCGCGGATGACGCGGATGCCACGCAGACGTTCCCGCATGATGGCGTTCTGCTTGTCGATGTAAAGGTCGGATTTTTCCCACAGGGGGAGGACCCGCTTGCCTACCAGAATTACAGCCACCACGATGATGGGGATAAAGGCCATCAAAATCAGCGACAGGACCACGTCCTTGCGCATGGCCAGCACAACGCCGCCGATAAAGAGCATTGGGATGGTGGCAACGGTGCCCGCCAGCATGGAGGCAATCCAGGACACGGTGTCCACGTCGTGGGTGGCGCGGGTGACCAGAGCGGCGGTGCCCAGAGCGCCAAACTCCTCAAAGGAGAGGGTGTTGACCTTGCGGAACACGTCGGCGCGCAGATCCGCGCAGAAGGCGGCGACCACATCGGTGCCGACCTTGGTGCCCGCCAGAACGCCGCCTAAACTGATAACAGCCACGGCGAGCATTTCCAGGCAGCGCAGGAGGATGAAGTCAAAATCCTTGTTCTGGATGCCGTTGTTGAGAATGTCCGACATCAGCGTCGGCAGCAGCAGATCGCAGAAGGTGGAAAGGGAGATCATCAGCGTTGCCAGGAGCAGCTTGCCCAAATAGGGCTTCAGATAATGGATGATTCGTTTCATGATTCCTTTATTATGTAGTACGGATGGGTGAACGCATGGTCGTTTTGCAGCATGGATGGTTCGTCGGACGTGTTGAGTGGAGTCCGGTGGATAATTCTACCATACTTTTTTAGGTTTGGGAAGTCCGGCAGTGAAAAAACAGTATACTTTTGCGGCAGAATTTAGTATAATTGTTCTTCGTAAGGCCCAAAAACGGAAAAGAGGTTAACTATGACCGGTCTATTGCTGCGTTTGTTTGTAAAAAACCATAATGATACAGATAATCCCGTGGTGCGCAGCGCCTACGGAAAGCTGGCCGGAGCCGTGGGAATCGTGTGCAACCTGCTGCTCTTTGCCGGCAAGCTCCTGGCAGGTATTCTCAGCGGCTCCGTGGCTGTCACCGCCGACGCTGTGAACAACCTGTCCGACGCGTCTTCCTCCCTGGTGACGCTCCTGGGCTTCAAGCTGGCCGAGCGCCCTGCTGACGAGGAGCACCCCTACGGCCATGCCCGTATCGAGTACATCTCCGGCCTGGTGGTGGCGGCGCTGATTTTGCTCATCGGCGCGGAGCTGGCGAAAAGCTCCTTCAGCAAGATCCTCCACCCGGAGACGGTGGAGTTTTCCCTCCTGACCCTGGGAGTGCTGGTCGGCTCCATCCTGGTCAAGCTGTGGATGGCCCTGTTCTGCCGCAAGCTGGGCAGGCGCATCGACTCCACCACCCTGCTGGCCACCTCCGCCGACAGCCGCAACGACGTGATCTCCACGGCGGCGGTGCTGGTGGGCTGTCTGGCGGGCTACTTCTTCGATGTGAAGCTCGACGGCTACATAGGCATGGCGGTGGCCCTGTTCATCATCTGGTCCGGCTGCTCCATTGCCAAGGACACCATCAGTCCCCTTTTGGGAGAGCAGGCCAGCGGGGAACTGGTGCGCAGTATTTCTGATTTGATCCTGTCCCATGAGAAGATCCTGGGCATCCACGACCTGATGGTCCACGACTACGGCCCCGGCAACTGCTTTGCCTCGGTCCACGCCGAGATGGACAGCGCCGAGGACCCTCTCACCTGCCACGATATCATCGACGATATCGAGCGTGACGCCCTGCGGGAGCTGCGGGTCCACCTGGTCATCCACTACGATCCCATCATCACCGACGACGAGGAGCTTAACGCCGCCCGTGCGCTGGTGGAGCAGGAGATCAGGAGCATCGACGAGAGCCTGAGCCTCCACGATTTCCGCATGGTGCGCGGCCCCGGTCACACCAATCTGATCTTCGATCTGGTCATTCCTTACTCCATGGAGGACCGCAAGGCGGAGCTGAAAGCGCGCATCGACGAGCGTTTGCAGCGGCAGGACCGGAAGTATTACACCGTCATTACCTTCGACGAGGTGGCGCATAACCAGATTAGCAGCGGAAGCTGATAAAAGCAATCAACCTCTGGTTGTTCAACGGTAAGTTGACGCGGAAATATGAATTTTCTGTAAGGAATTGCGTTTCCGGCTTTTTTTACAGGACAAAATGTGGTACAATAGCCCCAAAGCAGTGGCAATACCACAGGAAAACATGGAAAGAAAGGTCCAATTTGTATGGGATTGTTCAGTAAAGTATTCGGCACCCGTTCCGAACGCGAGGTCAAAAAGCTCCTGCCGACGGTCGATCGTATTGAAGCCCTCGGGGACGATATGAAAGCGCTGACCGACGACCAGCTCCGCGCCAAAACGGACGAATTTAAGAAACGCTTTCAAGACGGCGAGACGCTGGACGACTTGCTGCCGGAGGCTTTCGCCGTCTGCCGGGAGGCTGCCGACCGCGTGCTGGGGATGCGTCCCTACCGCGTGCAGCTCATCGGCGGCATCGTCCTGCATCAGGGACGGATCGCTGAAATGAAGACCGGCGAGGGCAAAACGCTGGTGGCTATTTTACCTGCCTACCTGAACGCCCTGGCAGGCAAGGGTGTCCATATTGTCACGGTCAACGACTATCTGGCCAAGCGTGACTCGGAGTGGATGGGCAAGGTCTACCGCTTCCTGGGTCTGAGCGTGGGCCTGATCGTCCACGACCTCAAGGCCAACCAGCGCCGCGAGGCCTACAACGCCGACATCACCTACTGCACCAACAACGAGCTGGGCTTTGACTATCTGCGGGACAATATGGCCCTTTACAAGCAGGACATGGTACAGCGGGGCCACAATTTCGCCATCGTGGACGAGGTGGACTCCATCCTCATCGACGAGGCCCGGACGCCCCTCATCATTTCCGGCAAGGGCGAGGATTCCACCAAGCTCTATGAGATGGCGGACTTCTTCGTCTCCGGCCTGAAAAAGAAAGTCTTTGCCTCCACCGACGAAAAAGAGGAGCAGGACGATCTGGATTGCGACTACTACGTGGACGAAAAGGCGCGGACAGCCAACCTGACCGCCCGGGGCATTGAAAAGGCGGAAAAATTCTTCGCCGTGGAAAACCTTGCGGACATCGAGAACACCACCCTGACCCACCATATTAACCAGGCCATGCGCGCCCGGGGCATCATGAAGCGGGACATCGACTACGTGGTCAAGGACGGGCAGGTCATCATCGTCGACGAGTTCACCGGCCGCCTCATGTACGGCCGCCGCTATAACGAGGGCCTCCATCAGGCCATCGAGGCCAAGGAGGGCGTCAACGTGGCAGGGGAGAACAAGACCCTGGCCACCATCACCTTCCAGAATTTCTTCCGTCTCTACGGCAAGCTCTCCGGCATGACCGGCACGGCCCTGACCGAGGAGGAGGAATTTTCCGCCATCTACAAGATGGACATTGTGGAGATCCCCACCAACAAGCCCGTCATCCGCGTGGACCACAACGACGTGGTCTACAAGACCGAGGCCGGCAAGTTCCGTGCCGCCATTGCCCAGATCAAGGCCTGCCATGAGAAGGGCCAGCCGGTACTGGTGGGCACCATTTCCATTGAAAAATCCGAGCTGCTTTCCAAGCTCCTCCGGCGGGAGGGCGTGCCCCACACGGTTCTCAACGCCAAGCACCATGAAAAAGAGGCGGAGATCGTCGCCCAGGCCGGTAAGCTGGGCGCCGTGACCATCTCCACCAACATGGCCGGTCGTGGTACGGACATCATGCTGGGCGGCAACGCCGAATACATGGCCCTGTCCGACCTGCGCAAGGAGGGCCTGCCCGACGAGGTCATCGCCGAGGCCAACTCCTACGCCGAGACCGATAACCCGGAGATTCTGGCTGCGCGGCAGGCCTTCAAGGAGGCCTATGCCCGCCATAAGCTGGACGTGGACGCCGAGGCCGAGAAGGTCCGCGCTGCAGGCGGCCTGTTCATCGTCGGCACTGAGCGCCACGAATCCCGCCGTATCGACAATCAGCTCCGCGG
>CAMFZO010000079.1 GCA_946006895.1 uncultured Clostridia bacterium
TTCCTCTACGTCTCGTGGGCTCGGAGATGTGTATAAGAGACAGCCATCTCTTCCCTGGCCTTTGTGATCGACCAGATCCGCCAGCAGAAGGAAGGCCCCGCTCCCGCAGAAGCTGCGGAAGCCTAATCTATCATCATACAATACTTTAGGAGGATTTTACAATGTCTGAAAAAATCGCTGCTCTGATCGAAGAAGTTAAGGGCCTTACCGTTCTGGAACTGGCCGAGCTCGTACACGCTCTGGAAGACACCTTCGGTGTTTCCGCTGCTGCTGCCGCTGTTGCTGCTCCCGCTGCCGGCGCTGCTGCCGAAGTGGAAGAGAAGACCGAATTCGATGTCGTTCTGAAGGAATGCGGCGCTTCCAAGCTGAATGTCATCAAGGTCATCCGTGCCGCTACCGGCCTGGGCCTGAAGGAAGCCAAGGAGATCGCCGACAACTGCCCGAAGACCCTGAAGGAAGCCATCTCCAAGGAAGACGCGGAGAAGCTCGCTGCCGATCTGAAGGAAGCCGGCGCTACCGTCGAGATCAAGTAATTTTATCTCACTATCAAAAACCGAAGCTGTGCTGCTGCATAGCTTCGGTTTTTTCTTTTTTGTTTTGCCGACGGCGCACCCTGCAACCATGAACACACTTCCATCGCAGGGGCGGATGGCCCCTGCGCATGACAATTCCTGCTGCAGGATCGGCATCCACAACGGCTCGATAATCCAATAAAGCACCGGCTGGCGCATTGCGTCAACCGGTGCTTTCTTATATGCCGGAAACTTATATCAGTCCAAAATGCTCCAGCGCTTTTTGCAGTCCATCGGCGTCACAGTCGGCAGTCACATAGTCGGCGGCAGCCAGACACTCCGGCGTGGCGTTTCCCATGGCGACGCCGATCCCGGCGGTACGGAGCATCTCAATGTCATTTTCCGAATCGCCGAAGGCAATGGACTCAGCGGGCAGAATGTTGTGCCGGGACAGGATCTCCAGCATGGCGCTGGCCTTGCCGCCGTCGCGGGAAATAATATCGCATCCGTAATCAAACCACTGGGTCATGCGGCTTGTGGGTGCCAGAGCCATCGGCGCTGCCATCTCCTCGCGCCGGAGAAACATGACGATCTTATAGACAGGCTGCTTCAGCATGGGCTGCAACGGCCCGGTCTTCGGCAGCCTTGTGTGGATGGCTTCCATGGCCTCCATGACCCGCTCGTTGCAGAAATTCAGAACGTTTTTTTCGCCGCTGACCATCCAGCAGGCGCAGCCATTTTGCTCCACCCACTCCAGGATCCGTGCCACCTCCGTCGGGTCAATGGGCGTGCCGTAGAGCAGCTCTCCATCCGCGCTGTAGGCATCCTGACCGTTGTTGGTGAGCAGGCCGTCAAACTGCAGGCCGTCCAGCAGATGCTCCGAGGCGATCTCAAATTTGGAGCGGCCTGTGGCCACATAGCACAAAACGCCCTTTTCCCGCAGGCGCTCCAGGGCCTGCTTTGCTGAGGGCGGGTACACCTTCGTCCGCAGAGAGACCAGAGTCCCGTCGATATCAAAAAATGCCGCCCGGATCATAAGGCCATGATCTCCGCTTTTTCGCCGTCCGCCGTCAGCTTGATCCGGGAGATGGGATGCTCATAGCTGTCGATGATACGCTCTGCGATGCCGTCCTCCAGCTCGCGCTGGATGGTGCGGCGGAGATTTCTCGCGCCGTAGGTGACGGAATAGGACTTTTTCACCAGGTAGTCGAGGATCCTCTCGTCCCAGGTCAGGGCGATGCCGTGTTCCTCCAGATTCTCGCGCAGCTCGCCCAGCATGATAGCGGCGATACCGCGGAAGTTCTCCTCCGTCAGCTTGTTGAAGCAGACGATTTCATCCACACGGTTGAGAAATTCCGGGCGCAGCAGCTCCTGCAGAGCTTTCATAGCCTTGTCCTTACTCTGCTCGGACACGCTGCGGCCAAAGCCCACAGAGCCGTCCTTACGGTCGGAGCCTGCGTTGGAGGTCATGACAATGATCGTGTTTTCAAAGTTCACCACACGGCCCTGGGCATCGGTGATGCGGCCGTCGTCAAGGATCTGCAGCAGTACGTTGAGCACGTCGGGATGAGCCTTTTCCAGCTCGTCAAAGAGGATGACGGAATAGGGCTTGCGGCGGATCTTCTCCGTCAGCTGGCCCGCCTCGTCATAGCCCACGTAGCCGGGAGGCGATCCGATGAGCTTGGAGACGGAATGGCGCTCCATATACTCGGACATATCCAGCCGTACCAGAGAGTCCACCGAATCGAACAGCTCGTCGGCAAGGCATTTGACCAGCTCCGTTTTTCCCACGCCGGTGGAACCGACGAAGATAAAGGAGACGGGGTGCTTCTTGGTGGCGATGCCCACGCGGCTGCGGCGGATGGCGGATGCAACGGCCGAAATGGCCTCATCTTGACCTACAATGCGCTTTTTCAAGCGCTCCTCCAGGGTGCGAAGCTGCTCATATTCCTGGGCGCGGATCTTGCTGGCGGGGATCTTCGTCCACATTTCAATGACACGGGCCAGATTCTCCATGGTCAGCGTGGGGGCCGGCTTGGCCTCCAGCTCTGCGATCTCCTGGTCCAGCCGCAGAACGTTGGTGCGCAGGGTGGCAAGGCGCTCGTAATGCTCGTTTTCCGTATCCTCGGTGAGCATCTTGATCTCCAGCTCATAGTCTGCCTTTTCCTTGCGTTTTTCCGCCAGGTCGGAGATCTCCTTGGTATGCAGGTTCAGGTCGGAGCAGGCCTCGTCCAGCAGGTCTATGGCCTTGTCCGGCAGGAAGCGGTCGGTGATATAGCGCTCGGAGAGGACGACGGCCTGCCGTGCGATCTCGTCAGGCACCCGGACGCCGTGGAACAACTCATAGTAGTGGGCAATGCCGCGCAAAATCGCCGTTGCCTCCTCGATGGTCGGTTCCGTCACGGTGACGGGCTGGAAGCGGCGCTCCAGGGCGGCGTCCTTTTCGATATATTTCCGGTACTCGGCAAAGGTGGTGGCGCCGATGACCTGGATCTCGCCCCGGGAGAGGGCGGGCTTCAGGATGTTGGCGGCACTCATGGAGCCTTCCGCGTCACCCGCACCCACCAGATTGTGGACCTCGTCGATGACCAGGATGATATTGCCGCAGGCCTTGACCTCGGCAATGAGGCTCTTCATGCGGCTTTCAAACTGGCCCCGGAACTGGGTGCCTGCCACCAGGGCGGTCAGGTCCAGAAGGTAGACCTCCTTGTCCCGGAGCTTGTAGGGCACGTTGCCCGCCACAATGCGCTGGGCAAGGCCCTCGGCGATGGCGGTCTTACCCACGCCGGGTTCACCGATCAGGCAGGGGTTGTTCTTCTGACGGCGGTTGAGGATCTGCACCACCCGCTCTGTCTCCACCTCGCGGCCGATGATCTTGTCCATGGCGTTGTCGCGGGCTCTGGCGGTGAGATTGATGCAGTAATTGTCCAGAAACTTGTGCTTCTGCTTCTTGGGCTTGTCCGGCGCAGGCTCCTTGGACTTCTCCTTCGGTTCCTCCTTGGGCACGATGGCGTCCGGGCCGCCGAACAGGCGGTTCATATGGGGGAAGGTAGCGGTGCGGCTGCCGATGTCGTCCTCATCCTCCTCATCCTCGGGCTGCATCAGCGCCATCATTTCACTGTTCAGGCCCTCCAGGTCCTCGTCGGTGATGCCCATGCGCTCGACGATGTCATCGACCTGCTTGATGCCCAGCTCTCTGGCGCATTTCAGGCACAGGCCCTCGTTGATGCTTTTGCCGTTTTCTACCTTGGTGATAAAAACTACAGCAACATTTTTCTTGCATCTGCTGCAAATGGTCGGTTTCATAGAAAGTTCCTCCGTTAGGGGATAAATAGGGTCGCCTGGCTGCCGTCCAGGCAAAAGGCGGTGCCGTCGGAACGGACATAGGCGGCAAGGAAACCGCCGCGCTCTGTTTCGGCGCAGGTCCTTAAGGACCGGTCATAGATGCTCAGGCCGTCGGCGGTCAGCAGGGCCGTGTAGCTGCCGCAGGTGTCCAGGGACAGGGGCGCTGCCACACGGCAGAAGCCCGCGCTTTTTCCGTCGGTGTCCAGCAGCATCAGGCCGCAGGCCTCCTGGTCATAGAGGTCGTAGACGGCGGCAAGGAAGCCGTCGCCGAAGCTGTAGGCACACAAATCGCCCTCGTTTTCCGGGTATTTGCGCAGCAGCGTGCCCTCGGCAGTGAAGAAGGCCAGGCTCGTCTCACCGACAGCGCAGAGGCGGTCGTCCTCCAAGAAAGCCAGGTCGTAGACAAGCTGGGCGCCCAGAGGCAGTTCCCCGACAGGCTCGGTGCTGTCGGTGGCAAAGAGCAGTGCGGAGGAGGACAGCTCCAGCTCCTCCTGCCCCAATGCCACCGCCGAAACAAAGCTGCCGTCGGGAGAAACGGCGCAGGCGCATAAATCTCGTGTAGCCGAGCTGTGGCGGAAGCGAAGCTCTCCGCTCGGGCTGTAGACCTCCAGCACGGCGCGGCAGCCGTCGCCTGCGGACAGGACGGCAAAGCTGCCGTTTTCCGCCAGGTCGGCGTCAAAGACGGCGGTGACGGCGGTGGTACAGCGTTCCCTGCCTGTGCTGTCCAGCAGGGTCAGCCTTGACCCGCCGATCTCATAGGCCAGCAGGAAGTCTCCCCTGCTCTTGAGCGCCAGATCCTGTCCGCCGGTGATCTCAGCCCTTGCGCGGACCGTGCCGTCAGCATCATAGAAAGAGACGGCATTGCCGGCGGCCACGACCAGGCAGTCATCCGTCACGGCATAGACGCCGTTTTCCACAGGAAAGGCCGCGCCGTCGGCACCGAGATAGCGGAAAAACCGCTTGACGCCGTCCATCTCCGTGCTTTGGTCCAAAAAGAACAGGGCCAGCAGTACCGCAGCCAGCAGTACCGCCAGCGCAAAAATCAGCCAGCGCCGCCCATGCTTTTTGGGGACCTGGATGATCTCCGCCTTATCGGACATGGAAGGCCACCTCCCCGTCGTCATACCATAGCTGCGTCATATAAAGGCCCCCCGGCGGGACCGTCGGGCCGGCGGCGGTACGGTTGCCGGCCTCCAGAATCTTGCCGATGTCTCCGGGTGCCAGCTTTCCTTCGGCGGCGTAGACCACCGTGCCCGTCATGGCGCGGGCCATATTATAGAGGAAGCCGTTGGCGCAGATGCGAAGATAGATCAGTTCACCGTCCCGCTCCACCTCAAAATGGTGGACCGTGCGGATCGTGGATCTCACGTCGGTGCCCACGGAACGGACGGCGGCAAAATCGTGGGTGCCCACAAACTGGGCCGCCGCCTGCCGCATGACCTCCTCGTCCAAATGCTTGGGATAAAACCAGGCGCGGTTTACATAAAACGGGTCGCGGATGTGGGAATTGTAAATCTGATAGGTATATTCCTTTTTCACACAGGAGCCGATGGCGTTAAAACCGTCGTGGACCTCGCGGGCGTCATAGACCACGATGTCCCCCGGCAGATGGGTGTTGAGGGCGTAGGGCAGCCGCCCGCACGGAATGGCGGACTCGGTGCGGAAATTGGCGACGTAGACCCTGGCATGGACGCCGGCGTCCGTCCGACCGCAGCCGGTCAGATGCACCTTATGCCCGACCACAGCGGCAGCCGCCTCCTCCAGCGTCTGCGCCACGGTACGGGCATTTTTCTGCACCTGCCAGCCGTGATAGGCCGAGCCGTCGTATTTCAAAAACAGGGCGATATTACGCACAATGTCCCTCCATTATAAAGCAAATTGCCTTAAAACGATGACCGCCGCCAGCAGCAGCGCCCCCAGCAGCAGCGCAGTCACATCGCGGCCCCGGTAGTGAAGCTGCTTGAGCTTGGTACGGCCCTTGCCGCCGTGGTAGCAGCGGCACTCCATGGCGGTAGCCAGCTCATCGGCGCGGCGGAACGCGCTGACGAACAGCGGCACCAGAATCGGGATCAGGGCCTTGGCACGGCGGAAGATATTGCCTGTTTCAAAATCCGCGCCGCGGGCCTTCTGGGCAGAGATGATCTTGTCCGTCTCCTCGATGAGGGTGGGGATAAAGCGCAGGGCAATGCTCATCATCATCGCCAGCTCATGGACGGGAAACCGGAGCTTTTTCAGCGGCGACAGAAGGGATTCCAGACCGTCGGTCAGGGCGATGGGCGAGGTGGTGTAGGTCAGCAGGAAGGTGCCCATGACCAGCATCATAATGCGCAAAACCAGGAAAAAGGCGTTCTGGATTCCCTCGTAGGTGATCTTGAAGATCCAGAATTCCACCAGCACCCGGCCCTCAGAATAGAACAAGTTGAGCAGAGCGGTAAAGATAATAATGATAATCAGGGGCTTGAGTCCCTTGAACAGTGCCTTCAGGCGGATACGGGACAGGGCCACTGCCGTGACCAGAAAAGCCAGCGCCACCGCGTAGGAGACGAACCACTTGCACAGAAACAGGGCGACAATGTAGACGATGACCAGCAGCAGCTTGGTTCGGGGATCCAGACGGTGAACGACGGTATCTCCGGGGAAATACTGGCCCAGGGTGATGTCCTTAAGCACGCCGTCCACCCCCCTTCAGCCGCAGAAGCTGCTCCAGAGCGTCCTCCACGGTATAGGTAGCGGGGTCCACCGGCGCGCCCAGCTCCTTCAGGCGCAGGAACAGCGTGGTCACCTGGGGGACGTTCAGACCGATCTCCCGCAGGCGCTGTGCCTGTGTGAATATCTCCGAGGGCTTTCCCAGCATCTCCACCTGTCCCTCGTTCAGGACCAGCAGGCGGTCGGCCAGCCGGGCCACGTCGTCCATGGAGTGGCTGACCATTAAGATGGTAGCGCCCGTCGCCTGACGGTAGGCGCGGATGTTTTCCAGCAGGGAGGCACAGCCTGCCGGGTCAAGGCCTGCCGTAGGCTCGTCAAAGACGACGACCTCCGGCTCCATGGCGATGACGCCGGCAATGGCGACACGGCGCTTCTGTCCGCCGGACAGGTCAAAGGGAGACTTGTCCAGCACTGTCC
>CAMFZO010000080.1 GCA_946006895.1 uncultured Clostridia bacterium
CCGCGGTGAAATCGTTCTGGTTGGTCAGCAGATTCTTCCAGATACGGTGCTCACCTGCGGTGGCGTTATACTCGGCGGAGATGTTTGCAGCGTCCTCTGCCGCCCAGCCGGAGAAGTCCTTCACGCCATCAATCTCGTCCGTCTCCCAGCCAAATTCAGCGGGGCTGTGGGTCTCGACGGGTGCCGGTTCCTCCAGGCATACATATTCGTTGAAGGTGCGCATTGCCGCATTTGCAAGGACACGGTAGCCTGCGTTATTGGGATGCAGACCGTCGTCGAGCAGCCATTCCACGCCGCGCATATCGTAATAGGTGTCAACATAGATATAGCCGAATTCCTCTGCCAGCGCTTTGATGCCCGCGTTCCAGGAAATAATGTCCGCCGCGTCGGCATCGTTGCCCTTCGCGGTGATGCTGAACACCATGACAACGGTATCGGGGAGCTTGGTCTTGATCTCGTTGAGGTAGGCGCGGTAGGTGGAGAGGAACGTATCCCTGCTCGTACCGGCATGATAATCGTTGATGCCGTAGGCGACCGTCAGCAGATCGGGCTGGTAGGCAACGATATACTCGTCCACCGTCTCGCTTGCAGGCGGGAACATATCGTTGTCGGTGCGGGTGCACATTCTGGTGCCGGAGATGCCATTGTTGATAAAGGTGAGCGGCAGAAATTCCTTGAGCATCGCGGCAAAACGCGCCGCATAGCAGTCGGTCGTGCGGTCGACGGCCTGTGCGCCCTCGGTGATGCTGTCACCGACGGAGACATAGGTCGTGATCTCACGGGTCATGTCCATGCGCGGGTTGGCGCGGCTGACCTTCATCGTCTCTGCGAGGAACAGTGCGTCGGCGGCGGCAAAGTCCGCCACATTCTTATCCGCCGCAGCCAGAGCCTGGCAGACCTTCGTCTGGTTCTCACTGCTCAGAGAACGGTAGAGCCGCAGGTTCAGGCCGAGCGCCTCATCCTCGATGGCGGCACGGACAGCGCTCTCATCGTTAGCAGCCTTGAATGCCGCAAGCGCCGCTTCCGTCTTTTCCGGCGCAGCGGTATAGGTGGTCTTGATCAGCGTCACGGAGTTGACCGCAAGACAGGTGCAGCTTCGCAGGAGCTGTTCCAGCACCTCGCCGGCTGCAACGGTCCCGCCGACTGCGGAGAGGGTCATCCCGTCGCTTTCCAGCGTCCAGGCGCGTTCGCCCATCGCCACATAGAGGTCGGCAAAGAGGCAGTCGTATTTCTCCGCCAGCGCACGGAGCCCGGCATTGCAGGCGGCATACACCTCAACGTCCGCAACCTCTGCAAGATACGGCAGGGAGGTCAGCACGACCACGTCGCCCTCGCAGGCGCTGAGCCTGGTCTCCATCGCAGTCAGGAATTCCTCTGCCGTCTGAGCGGAGAGGCAGTCCTCCACGGCGGGCGTGACGATCACAAGATCGGCTTCCGTTCCTTCCACAGTTACAACGGTATGGTTCTGATATTCACTGATGTCTTTGCAGAGCTTTTCCGCTCCGGCAAAGTCGCCGCTGAAGGCCACGGTACCAAACGGTACCTGGCGGCGGCAGGTACTTGCCTTGCCGGCACGGATATTGCGGAACTCCGCGCTTCCGGCATAGAGGCCCAGTTCCAGATTGTCGCTTTCCTCGCTGGGCGTCAGGGCATAGCCGCCGACCCGCTCGCTGCCGACGATGCTGACGTTGATAACACCGCCGCTGCGGATCAGGTAGACCCATACCGTCAGTTCTTCCGCTTCGATCCATTCGATAAAGCTGCCGTTCAGCTTCACGCCGATCTGACTTCCGCTGCCGCCGCGTGTATCCAGCTCAAGAGTCTGTCCCAGCACCTTGAGATAGGCGGAGCTGTCAGCGGTCATGGCAACGGCGGTCTTTACCGCAAAGTTCTCCTGATCGCTGATCAGGTTCTTCCAAATGCGATGGTTTCCGCTCATCTGTGCATTGTTTGCGGAAATATTCAATCCATCGACCGTGGTCCAGCCGGAGAAGTCCTTTGTTCCATCAATCTCATCGGTATCCCAGCCGAAGTCGCCGGGATTCTGTCCGCTGATGCCCTCATCGCGGACATTGGAGAAGGTAGCCTCGTTGGTGGCGTCGATCGTGCCGATATAGACATTTTTGTCGGCAGTATTGACCGGCGTCACAGTATAGACGGCAGGCGTGGTATTGCCCTTGCCGGCAAGCTTGACGGTCAGGTCTCCGCCGCCTGCACGGGCGACCGTAACCTCACAGCTCTGCTGAGAGGCGTCGAACCAATCCCAAAGCGCGGTGCTGAAGATCTGGTTGCCGTTGCCGCCCTGACAGTTCAGTTCGATATGAACGCCCATGACCTCGATCTCACAGCGCCAGTTTTCGATCTTGACATCCATCATAACACAGAAGTTCTCTGTATCCTGGATGATCTCTTTCCAGACGCGTTTGCTGTTTTCTCCGTCGTAGTTGATATGCAGCACATTTCCGTCGGAGGTAATCTGCCAGTTCTGATAGTTGCCGTTATCCGTCTGCCAGCCGAAATCCGCAGGCGTCTTGGTGGGATCGTACTCGATCCCGGTCTCGCCGCTGCCGGTCGTTACGTATTGGATGTAGGCGTTGGTCGGGGCGTTGGCCGTCGCATCGTTATAGCTCATGGCAAAGGTTTTCAGCTCACAGGCCGTGCAGGCCTTGAGCGCATCGGGCATGGTTTCCGTGTACTCTGACTGGCTGAGGATCGCGCCGTTGTCGCGGTTCGTGATCACCCAGCTGTATACCGACGTCTCCGCGTTGTAATTCAGGACGACATGGACTTTCGTGATGGGCGTTTCAGAGTTGTTTGACCACAGGATCGGGCGGTCGCTCCAACTGCAACTGCCCGCCTTCCAATACTGTGCGGAGGTGGCAATCTGATACTGTCCGCTGCCGTTGCGGTAGGTCTGCACCTCGAACTTGAAATAATCGTTGGACGCTCCGTTGCGGATCACCGTCTGAAGCGTATCCGGCCAGCTGTCGTTCACGGTGCAGGAAGCAATGCTGGTCAGATCAGCATCAAAGCCCAGCTCGTAGCTCTTGGTGTTGTCGGGCTGCACATCGGCATTATTCCAGCCGACATCCGTGCCGAAGGCCACGGGGGTCTTCTCGCCGCCGTCTTCCTTACCGGCTGCCTTGAGCTCTACATCCTGGTAGGAGATCAGTCCGCTGTTTCCCTCGGCGTAGAGCAGGAGCTCCTTATTGCCGGTGTTGAAGGCATCGGAGAAATTGGAGATCGCGATGCTCTGTGACCGCAGCACATCACCGGTGTCCGGGTCGGAGAAGATCCACTGCATGGTATCGCTGCCCTCCGGCATACGGAAGGTCACCCGCAGGGATGACAGACTCGTATCCGTCCAGTCGGTCGTCTGCAGATTCTGGCCCCACGACGCGCCGCCGTCACTGCTGAAATGGATCACGCCATAGACCTGCTTATGCTGCGCGTTGCGCTGGAGCTCAAAATACAGGAACTGCCACGTGGAGCCGTTCCACTCGCGCAGATACCCGGATGCGCGGGAGATCTCGTCGGCAACATCACTGAAATTGACGGTATAGCTTAACTCATAGCCCCCGGAGATGATCTGGTTCCATGTGTTAAACGCGCCGCCTGCGCTGTTTTGCTTTAAGACGCCGGTGCTTGCATCATAGCTCCAGTTGCCATCAAGCTGCCAGCCCGGATCGGTTGCCGCAGCCGCCGGTATCATTGCCAACACCAGCGCCACAGCCAGGAACAGGGAAAGTAGTCGCTTCATAACATTTCCTCCATTTTTTGGCGTGTCCGCCATTTATTTTCTGAGCACAGCTCAAAGAAAACATGGTCATGGGCGCTTTACCGCCGAGCCAACTCTTTTTCGACCCCCGTGCGGCAAAGTCCTTTTCTTGCTTAATTGGCGATATTCTCAATAAACCGGACAAGGATCGTGGCGACCTGTGCACGTGTCGCACTTCCCTGCGGTTTCAGATAGGCCTTGCCGTCTTCCTTGCTGCCCTGGATCAGCTTCACGGCAACCGCCCATGACATCGCCTGCCTTGCATAACCGGATACCTTCCCGGAATCAGGGAAGTAGGCAATGGATTCCCTGCGGTTGACATCGTAGCCCTTCTTCTCGGCATAGCGCAGGAGAATGGTCGCAATCTGCTCTCTGGTAACACTGCCGTTTGGCTCAAACGCACCGTCTCCGACACCGTTGACGATCCCGTTTTCCGCTGCCCACAGCACGCCGTCGTAGTACCAATCGCCGCTGTCAACATCCTTGAAGGGGTTGTCCGCTGTGTGCCCCGGTTTCCCCTCCAGCCGGTAAAGAACAGTCACCAGCATTCCTCTGGTCATATTCTCCTCCGGGCTGAACACCCCGGGAGCCGTTCCGTTCAGCAGACCGTATCCGATGGCGGTGTAGACATCGTCACAGAACCAGTCGCTCTTCTTCACGTCGGCGTAGCTGCCGTCCGGTGTGACTGCGCGCAGTGTGCGGGAGTATACTGCCGTGTAGGTCACATCGGCAGTCACCAACGCAAGCTCCTTGTCCCAGCCGATAAATTCGTAGGTATATATGGCGTCGGCAGCCTTGGAGGTGTCGCCCCGGAAGGAAGGCAGCTCTCCCGCTGCATAGATCTCGGTCGTGGTTTTTCCCGCGACATCCCATGTGATCTGGAAGCTGTCGGCAGAGATCGCGGTCTTATCGTACTGCGCCGTATAGGTCACGTCGGCGGTCACGGGCGCGATTTCGGGGTCCCAACCGGAGAAGGTGTAAACATATTCGCCGTCGGCAGCCTTGGAGGTATCGCCCTTGAAGGAAGGTGTGCTTCCCTCCTCATAGGTCTCCGTAGTCTCAACGCCGTCGACATTCCAGGTGACCGTATAGGTCGGAAGCGGCTGATCGGGCGTCACGACGGTGATATTCCGGAAGCTTGTGACCCCGGCGTAGACACAGAGGCTCACCCTCGCGCTTTCCTCCGCTGCGCTTACGGAAAAGCGCACCGGCTTATCGTTGCCCGCGCCCGTGATAGTAATGTCAATGGCGCCTCCTGCAACGCGCTTCAATTCGATATGAGCTGCACGCCCCTGGGCCTCAAGCCATCCTTTGTCGGCGCGATCGAGCTTCACACAAACCTGGTTGCCGTGGCCGTGGCGGGCATCCAGCTCAAGCTCGACACCCAGAATCTTAACGGAGCCGCTGGACTCCAGCTCCGGAACGAGATCCAGAAAGACAGTGAAGTTCTCCAGGTCCGTGATGAGGTCTTTATAGATCCATCCCTCATAGCTTGCCTTGGAGGCATCGGCAGTGATGTTCTTTGCGTCCGTTGCTGTCCAGCCGTTGAAGTTTTCCTCATCCGTTGCCCAGCCGAAGTCGCCGGGCGTCTGCTCCACAGGCTCCGGTCCCGTTTCTTCCGTCGGTTCCGTCGGCTCGGTCGTTTCGGAGCCTTCGGTCGTTTCGCTCTCTTCCGTCCCGGACGTTTCCATGCCGCGGAAACAGGCGCTGCCGCCGCTGTCAATCACGCCCAGGAACAGGTTGCGGTTTTCTTCATCCGTGACCGGCTTGGTAAATGCGACGCTCTCATCCCCGTCGAGTTTAATCTTCAGTTCTCCGCCGTTTTCCCGGCTCAGCGTCACATGACATTCCTGGTTTGCGGCGTCAAACCAATCGGTATCCTTTGTGTAGATCTGGTTCCCGTTGCCGCCCTCTGTATTCAGCTCCAGCTTCACACCGAGGAGCTCCACTTCGACGCGTTTGCTCAGGATCTGAACGTCAAAGGAGATGGAGAAGTTCTTCCCATCGGTGATAAGCTCCTTCCAGATGCGCTTGCTGTTCGTGCCGTCGTAGGTCACCTGAAGAACGCTGCCGTCCGCGCTGACCTTCCAGCCGTTATAGTTGTCGTCATCTGTCTCCCAACCGAAATCGGCGGGTGTTTTGGTGTCGTCAAACACTTCCTCTGCGCCATCCTCCACAGTGTAGACCGTGTTGGTCGGAAGGATGCCGCTGCCGCCCCGCTTGAACACCAGTTCGCAGGCCGTGCCGCTCTGAAAGGCGCCGGAGAGCTGCTGCGGATCCGTCGTGCCGCCGCAAAGGCGGTTCCCTTGCTGATCCGACACAGTCCAAGTGTAGGTAACGGCCGCGGAATCATAGACAATGCGAACATGGACATCGCTGACGGGAGCCTCCATATTCTCCGACCACTCCGTGACCTCCGCCGACCAGCTCCCGTCGTAGAATTGCTGCTGCCCCTGGATCTGAAATTCTCCGTCGGCATTACGGTAGGACTTGACGCGGAAAATGATGTAATGGTCTGCGGTTGTCTGGCGAATCTTCAGCATCACATCATCGGCAAACATATCATTGGCCGTAGACGTGCTGATGCCGGGCAGATGGAGATCATAGTTCAGCTCATAATTCTTTGTATTATCTATCGTGATATTCGCCCGAATTTCATCCCCGGAGCCGCTCCAAACAATAGTTTGTTCCGCTGCCAATACCATGGTCGGGCACAGCGATAAAAGCAGCACAAGTGCAAGTAAGGAACAGATCAGTCGTTTCATAATTGCCCTCCTAAATACTGATATTGATTCTTGATGAAAAAGTTTCATCAAGAATCCCGTGTGCTACGCACACTCACATCGTGCTTAAGGCACAATGTGCCGTCTACGACTCGCCAAGAGCCGCCCTACGGGCGGTTGCTCGCTGCATAGCGCCTGCGGGCGCTTATCATGCAGAATCTGGCGCGCCTGACGGCGCTATAAAAAGGTTTGAAACCTTTTTATCAGATTCTAGTATGAATTGATGTCGCTTCATCAGAGTATTTCACAGAATTAGTTTATCGTTTTTTTGCGTCTTTGTCAATCCATTTTACAATTCTTCTCCAGATTCAGCGAAATGACTTTATCCATTCGGGTAATTTGTCGAAATTATCCAAACAGCCGGGAATTTGTTATAACAAATTCCCGCCGGCACTTGGCGGGTGTCCGTAAAACAG
>CAMFZO010000081.1 GCA_946006895.1 uncultured Clostridia bacterium
CCTTTTTCAAGCCTAAGACGGAAAACGAGATTCCTCTACGTCTCGTGGGCTCGGACATGTGTATAAGAGACAGGATGCATACAAGTCGTTTTTTCATGATAATTACCATACCTTTTTGCTGCGAATAGGGCGCGAGGCACATACAGCTTACGTCCTTAACACAGCTGTCAAATAGTTGTTGGGGTGGGTGAAAAAAGCAGGTACGCTGCAAGACGCAAAGAACTGGGTACGAGTAATCATACGTTAGGCTGACAAATTTGATGGTTAGATTACTTTTGCGTTATGCTCTATGTATTGATTAACCACATAATCAGATGGTATTCATATAACTCACCTCCTGTAATCAGGATGCACGGAATATTCGCATATGTCAATACCCTTTTTCAGAAAAATGTTTTGGAATAAAAAAATAAAATGATAACGGCAATTCCCGGTCCGTATAAATGATAAGGCCATATGCCGGTTTTCGGCATATGGCCTAAACGTTTTCTTTATGCGCCGCGCCTATGCCAGCTCGGGAAAGAGCAGGATCAGCACGGTCAGGATGGCAACGAAGATCAGCACCGCGCCCAGCAGATACCAAATGGGGCGCACTCGGTCCGTATTCCGGCGGCGCATTTACTGCTTCGGCTCCTTGACGCTTTCCACCAAACCCGTCGCCATGCCGGCCAGACCCTGCAGTTCTGACGGAATAATGATCTTCGTTGCCTTGCCGTCTGCGACCTTCTGCATGGCCTCCAGTGCCTTGAGCTTGATGACCTGGTCGTTGGGGCAGGCCTCATTCAGCAGCCGCAGGGATTCCGCCGTGGCCTTCTGCACGGCCAGGATGGCTTCCGCCTGACCCTGTGCCCGGAGGATGGCCGACTGCTTTTCCGCGTCGGCCCGCAGAATGGCGGATTCCTTTTCGCCCTCGGCAACCAGGATCTGAGAATGTTTTGTGCCCTCTGCCTGCAAGATCGCCTGACGGCGGTCACGCTCGGCCTTCATCTGCTTCTCCATGGAGTTCTGGATGTCCTGAGGCGGCAGAATGTTCTTCAGCTCCACCCGGTTGACCTTGATGCCCCAGGGGTCGGTGGCCTCGTCCAGAATGGCCCGCATCTTGGTGTTGACCACGTCACGGGAGGTCAGGGTCTGATCCAGCTCCAGATCGCCGATGATGTTACGCAGGGTGGTGGCAGTGAGGTTTTCCATGGCCATCATGGGCTGCTCCACGCCGTAGGTATAGAGCTTGGGATCGGTGATCTGGAAATAGACCACCGTGTCGATCTGCATGGTGACGTTGTCCTTGGTGATGACCGGCTGGGGCGGATAGTCCAGAACCTGCTCCTTCAGGCTGACGCGCTTGGCGATGCGCTCAATGAAGGGGATCTTGAAGTGGATGCCCACCTCCCAGACAGCGGAGAAGGCGCCCAGGCGTTCGATGACGTAGGCGCGGGACTGCTGGACAACAGAAATATTTTTGATGATGATAATGAACAGGATAACGACTGCGGCAATGATCAGGATCACCGCGGAATTATTGCTCCAGAATTCGCTCATTTGACTTCCTCCTTTATTAGCTCGACACAGGCTTTTACGCCTTCGATCTTCACAACGCGGACGACGGCGCCGTCGTCGATGGGTCCGCCATCGGTGCTGCGGGCGGACCATTCCACGCCGCCGATTTTTACAGCGCCCTCGCCGCGCAGATTGTCGACCTTCTGCGTGACCACGGCGGTTTTTCCGATGATGCTTTGGGCGTTGGTCTTTTCCGTGCGCGGGACAAGATACTTCTTAGCCAGCGGACGCAGAAGCAGCAGCATTGCCGCCGAAACGCCGAAAAACAGCACAATCTGCAGCCACAGCGGGCCGTTCAGCAGGGCGGCGATCATAGCCGTCAGAGCGCCGCCGATGAACCAAACCGAAACCAGTGCCGCCGTGGAGGCTTCCACAATAGCGAAAAGCACCAGCGCTGCCAGCCAGATCCATTCCATAGAGGGCATAAGGTCCACCTCCCAAATCTGCCCACAAGAGGGTTTTCTATAAATTCATTCTGCCACAAAGCCGCTGAAATGTCAAGTGGGGACATCCTCCATCGCTTCCAGGGACCGCCGCTTGGGTGATTTCGGCAAAATGACCAAATTCGCTGTTGAAATCAGCGGAAAGATACGGTATACTATGGGCAGAAAGTAAAATTTGCCCGGTCGGCCGGGAATTTACAGGAAGTCTTTTCAGCAAAGGAGGGAGCAGCCATGGGTGAGGTGATCTCGGTCATCTCCGGCAAGGGCGGCACGGGAAAAACCACCATATGCGCGGCGGTGGCCACCTGTCTGGCCGTCGACGGCAAACGGGTGCTGTGCATTGATGCCGACATCGGTCTTCGCAATCTGGATATCGCTCTGGGAATGGCAGAGCTGCCGCTGGCTGCCTTCACCGACGTTCTCCACGGCCACTGCACCCTCTCTGACGCCGCAGAGCATCCTCAGTTTCCCGGGCTGTTCCTCCTGACAGCTCCCGTGCGGGAGAACGAGGACCTCATCAGCGCCGACGGCTTCCGGGAGCTGCTGGAGCAGGCTCGCAGGGACTTTGATTTCTGCCTCATCGACGCGCCTGCCGGCATCGGTGCCGGCTTCCGTCTGGCGACCCGGTTTGCCGACCGCTGTCTGGTTATCTCCACCCCGGACCCGGCCTCCATGCGCGACGCCGGCTGTGCGGCGGACCTGCTGATTTTGGACGGCAAGGAGACGCTCCAACTGATCGTCAACCGCTGCGCCCCGCGGATGTTCTCTAAGATGGAGCTGACGGTGGACGACATTATGGATGACGTGGGCCTGCCGCTGTTGGGCCTGGTACCGGAGGATCCAGACGTGATGCTCGCCGCCGCTTACGGTGCGCCGCTGATCCTGTCCACCAACGGCGGCGCTGCGGAGGCCTGCCTGCGGATCTCCAGAAGACTGCGGGGGGTGCCTACCCCTCTGATGAAACTCTAATGAGGTGATACGATGAACATTACACTTTTGGCTCATGATAAGAAGAAGGAGCTTATGGTCCAGTTCTGCACGGCTTACAAGAGCGTTCTGGCCAAGCACAACCTTTCCGCCACCGCCACCACCGGCCGTCTGGTCGCGGAGGCCACCGGCCTGCCCATGACCCTGTTTCTGTCCCACAATCAGGGCGGCCATCAGCAGGTAGACGCCCGCATTGCCTATAACGAGATCGACCTGGTCCTCATGTTCACCGACCCCAACGGCATCGACCCCTGGGAGGACCAGCAGATCGTCCAGACCATTCACCTGTGCGACACCCACAACGTCCCCGTAGCCACCAATCTGGCCTCGGCGGAAATGCTGATTCTGGGCTTGCAGCGCGGCGACCTGGATTGGCGTGAAATGATGCGCAGCAAGCGCACGGGGAGGTAACTATGGAAGCATATGAGATCATTGAGCTGATCCGCACGTCGGAGAAAAAGACGCCGGTACAGGTCATTTTGCAGGAAACTTCGCCCTGCGAATTTGAAAACGTCCAGAGCTTCTGCGGCGGCAACGGTCTGAAAATTCTGTTCGGCGACTGGAAGGTTCTGGAACCGCAGCTCACGGCAAACGCGGACAAGATCTCCGCGCTGCGTGTGGACAACAGCACCGTCAATTCCGCCATTCCCCTGCTGGATGTGAAAAACCTCCATGCCAGAGTTGAACCGGGCGCCATCATCCGCGAGGGTGTGGAGATCGGCGACAATGCCGTCATCATGATGGGAGCGGTTTTGAACATTGGCGCCAAGATCGGTGAGGGCACCATGATCGACATGGGTGCCGTATTGGGCGGCCGCGCCACTGTCGGCAAGCGCTGCCACATCGGCGCCAACGCGGTTTTGGCAGGCGTCATCGAGCCGCCAAGCGCCACTCCTGTGGTCGTCGGTGACGACGTGATCGTGGGAGCCAATGCCGTGGTGCTGGAGGGCGTACAGGTGGGCAGCCGGGCTGTCGTCGCCGCCGGTGCCGTTGTGACGGCCGACGTGCCGGAAAACGCCGTGGTCGCCGGAACACCCGCTCGTATCATCAAATACCGGGACGAAAAGACCAACGGAAAGACCGTTCTGCTCGACGCCCTGCGGGAGCTGTAACTTATTATCAGGGAGAGCCGCCTGTAAATGAGGCGGCTCTTTTATTGTCCGTTGGTTTGCGGTTGCATTTTTCCCGCCGATGTGCTATTCTTTCTAATGTCAAATGTCGAAATTCGCCGGAGGAGGTGTTCCCATGCGGCGATTGTCCATTCTTTTGCTCCTGATCCCTCTGCTGCTTTTGCTGAAGCTCCCTGTCAGCGCCGCTGAGGACCGCATTGCCTCGCTGACCGGCGAGATCGTCGTGGACTCCGACGGCGCCGCCACAGTGCGCATGACCGCCGTCGTCCAGTTCGGCACCGCGCCGACCACCTTCCTGTTTCCGCTGAATTCCTCTGCCTCCAACATCAATGCCTCCGGCGGCGACTACCGCCGCACCACGAAAAACGGCGTGCAGTGTGTGGAATTCTCCAACGAGCTGAGCTACACCGGCACTCAGACCTTTATCTGTACCTATAATCTGCCCCGTGACGCCTCGGAGACTGAGGACGGCCAGCGCTTCCATATGGCCCTCATCGAATACGGCTGGGAATATCCCATCGACAAGCTGACCGTGTCCCTGACCTTCCCTGCCGCCGTGGTGTCTCAGCCCACCTGGAACAGCTCCTACTACGGCGATGTCATCGACAATTTCCTGACGATCGAGCTGAACGGCACAGACCTGGTCATCGACTCCGCCGCCTCCCTCAAGGACCACGAGACCATCGAAATGTTCCTGAATTTCCCGGCAGATTCCTTTGACCTGGACCATTTGCCGGGCAAGACCACGAATTTCAACCAGATTGCCTTCTATGCCCTGACCGCTCTGGCCGCCCTCTATTGGTTCTTTTTCCTGCGGGGAAAGCTGCTCTTTGCCAGGCAGCAGCAGACGGCGGGCATGGAAGCCACGGCGGGAGAGCTGCCCTGCATATTGTTCGGCGACGCGCCGGACGTGGCCGCAACCCTGGCACACTGGGGCAATTTGGGCTACATCGCCATCCACCGCAACCGCCGCGGGCGCATCATCCTGCGCAGGCAAATGGATATGGGCAACGAACGCAAGCCCTCGGAGCGTAAGCTGTTCGAGGCCATCTTCCGCACCGGCCCCACCTGTGATGCCCAGGGTCTGCGCTTCCACACTGTCTCCAAGCCTGCCTCCGCCGCACTGCGCAGCGGATGGCTCCGGCGCATTTTTGCCCCCAAGCCGGGCAATCCCTATTTTCTGCGTATCCTGATGCTACTGGCCGCCGTCTTTGTGAATCTGACGGTGTTTGACGTGCTGCTGCCTGCCGGAGGAGTCCGGGTGCTGTGGCTCATTTTGCTGACGCTGCTGACCACAGTCCTGGCCTATCTGGTGCAGATCGCCGCCGCGGCCTTCTACCGCCGCAACCGCTTGGTCCGCCTGACCACCGGCGCGGCGGCTGCCCTGATCCTGCTGCTGCTCTCGTTCTCTGCCGGCTGTGCGGGTCTCATGCTCCTGTGCCTGCTCCTGCAGGTCCTGGCGGTGCTGCTGACCCAGTTCGGCGGACGCCGGACCAAGGTCGGGCAGGATCTGGTGCGTCAGAATCTCGGCCTGCGGAAATATCTCAAAAAGATCGACCGGGACAGCGTGCAACGGCTGAACCGCCTGGATGGACAGTTCTTCTACCGGATGCTGCCCTATGCCGAGGTCATGGGCGTGGGCCGTGCCTTTGCCCGGCATTTTGGCCAATGGCAGCCTGAGCCGTGCATCTGGCTCACCGACGCCGTCCAAACGCCCGAGACCGCCATGGAGTTCTACGCCCTTTATAAAGAAATTCTCAACGACATCCGTATGGAGAGCTACAACCGGATTCTCGGTCTGCCGGAGCTTCCCATGCTGACGGTGCAGAAGCGCCGCTGACGGAGGTACCCATGGAATACGAATTTTTTGCCCTGCTGTCCCGTATGCGCTATATCACCCGCTGGGGCCTGATGCGCAACACCTTTTCGGAAAATATTCAGGAGCACAGCCATCAGGTGGCGGTGCTGGCCCATGGTCTGGCTCTGATCCGCCGGGACATTCTCGGTCTGGACGCCGACCCGGAGCGCTGTGCCACCGCCGCTCTGTTCCACGACGCTTCGGAGATCCTCACGGGGGACCTGCCGACGCCCATCAAATACTACAACCCGGATATTAAGACGGCCTACAAGCAGGTGGAACGGGTCAGCGGCGATAAGCTCCTTGCCATGCTGCCGGAGGAGCTGCGGGAGAGCTACGCGCCTCTGATTCACGAGGAGGATGCCTCCGTTCACTCCATCGTCAAGGCCGCCGATAAGCTCTCGGCCCATATCAAATGCATTGAGGAGCTGAAAGCGGGCAATCAGGAATTTGAATCCGCCGCGGCCCAGACCCGCCGCGCTTTGGAGGAGATGGACCTGCCGGAGCTGAACTGGTTTCTGGAGCACTGCCTGCCCGCCTTTGCCAAGAATCTGGACGAGCTGAACTGATGCGGTCATTACGTCATTTCCTGCAAATACAGACGCAGGGCACGACGATTCCGTCGTGCCCTGATTTTATTGGTAAAAGAAAACCACCAGACCGGCAGATGGTTTCAAAAAGCATTACTATGCCGAGTCCCGCCGCAGCGGAAAGCCTCCCTCTGATGAGGGAGGTGGATTCGCCGTAAGGCGAAGACGGAGGGAGAGAAACAAGAAGAGAAACTCTCTTCCCCCCAGTTTTTTTGCTGCGCAAAAATTCAGCCCCCTCGTCATACTAGAATCTGATAAAAAGGTTTAAAACCTTTTTATAGCGCCGAAGGCGCG
>CAMFZO010000082.1 GCA_946006895.1 uncultured Clostridia bacterium
TGCGGTTCTATACGCAGAATGCTCATATCTTCCATCAACACCGCAAAGGAGAATACGAAATGACATACGGCGTAATTGATAGGAAAAACCAAAAATTTTACACTTATTTGAGTAAAGTGTTCCACGGGATCAACAATGCTCAAAAGCAATATAATTGGCTGATTACCGACTGCGAATGCTATCCGAAAAATAAAGAAATTGAAGAATTGTTTGATCAAAAGTATTGCTGGTTATCTGGCGAAGAACTAACCGATATTGTTGTAAAAGAGGATTTTCAATGGATATGGGGTTGCCTTTGCGGCTTCCAAAAAGATATCTCGCTTGAAGAAGTGTTAATGCATTCGTTGCCGTCGTCACAAGACTATAACAGATATTATCAAAACCCGGTATCTCTTCAACACCCGCTTTCCTCAGTTGAAATTGTTCCTTCTGATAGTTCGTGGACTCTAATCATAAGTAAAGATAACACCATAATCGACAGTTACATAAAAAAGTATCCAAAGTCCGAAGATTTATCGGCATTCAATCAAAGATAAACTTTACGCCTAAACAAGGGCGGTAAAAGGTGTACTTTTGTTTACTTTTACCGCAATTTCGCTCCGTTTGGTTACTCTTTGGCGCGAAAAATCCCACATTTGTCTACCGGCAAATGTGGGATTTTTCGAACGAAGTGTTCCGCTTCCGTGGAACGTGAAGTATGCTTCGCAAGTGAAATGCGCCTGCAGCGTGTGAAATGCACTGCGGCGCGTGAGGGGTTTAAGGCAACACCGCACAATAGCAGATGAAGATTGCTGTTAGCCTGTTGTCGAGCAGAAAATCCGTTCGACTTCCGAGTATCCGCTCTGATGGGTGCACCAAATCAAGCCGCCAGACGGGAAGGTCTGTCAGCCAGAATCAGGTTCGTCAGAGCGAACAGCATATTCAATTTTGCTGTCGGTCTCGAGGAAAACTTTGTGTAAGCGTTGCGATTTTTTGTTTTTGCCTCTACCCCAACTATTGACATAGAGCCAGAATAAAGGCAGACGCATGGAGAGCCGCCATGCTGTCTGCCTTCCTCTATGAAGAAATGCAGGCGTGGAAGTTATGTAAAAACATTCCGCGCCTGCATTTTACGTTTTATCCTTCTATTTCATTCTGACGCAACGCGCCGAGCTTTCCGCCCGGATGACAGCGAACATACTGTTTCGGGCTCCAACCGCATTCCGCCTGCAATATGACCGAGAGCGCCTGAAGCGCAAGGATCTCCGCCAGCACCGAATTTCTCGGTGCTCTGTTCAGAGGACCGCCCTCCCGGGAAACGCCGGCAGGAATGGTCACATCGCAGAATTTCGCCAGCCAGCTGTCCGGATTCCCCGTAACGGCGATCAGGGAACATTCATTGTTTCTGATCGCCGCAGCCGTGGCTTTCAGTTCCGCCGTCTCGCCGCTGTTGGAGATGCAGATCACAACATCCCCCGCTGCAAGCTGACCGCAGGAGCCATGCACCGCCTCGGTTCCGTCCAGGAAATAGCAGGCGGTTCCCGTAGAGGAAAGCAGGGACGCAATATAGGAGGCCACATGGCCCGGCTTTCCGATGCCAGTAATGTGCAGGCGGTTTCCACGCTGCTTTGCCTCGAGGATCAGGTCCGCTGCCGCAGAAAACGTCTCAGCAGACAGGCTGTGGCTGAAGCCGGTCAGTTCTTCCTCCGCCGAAGCAAGGAAGGCGGCCAGCATCCTTTCACTTTCCCTGTTCATAATCCACCGTCTTTCTCATAATCATTTTTCCCCGGAGGCATACTCCTGCAGCACCTCCGGCGCTCTTTCACGAACCAGCGCAATTGCTTCCTCATCAATGATCGCCGTCACATTTCTGTGAAAGCGCAGGATCGTCCCGGGAACCTTCGGAGTGACCGGCCCGCACAGGAGCTTATAGGTCACCTCCGCTTTGGACGCGCCGCAGATCAGGAGCAGGATCTCCTTTGCCTGCATCAGCGTACCGATCCCCACGGTAATGGCCTGGGTCGGAACATCCTCTCCGCCAGAAAAATAAACGGAGTTTGCGTCGATCGTTTCCTGCTGTAAATCCACGATGTGGGTTTTATCCGCAAAGCAGTCCTCCGGCTCATTGAAGCCGATATGCCCGGTATGTCCGATCCCCAGGATCTGCAGGTCTGCCGGATGCGCCCGGCAAAAAGCCTCATACCGGGCACATTCCTTCAGCGTGTCCTCTGCGGTGCCCGAAGGGACTGCCGTATGGCTCGAGGGGATACCACAGGGACGGAAAAACTTCTGCTCCAGATAGAATCGGTAGGACTGCGGATGGGTACCGGGCAGGCCGAGATACTCGTCGGTATTTATCGTACGGACCTCAGAAAAGTCCAATCCGTTTTCCGCATGCCTCCGTGCCAGCTCCCGGTACATCCCCTCCGGGGACGCGCCCGTGACAGTACCAAGGCAGAGATTCGGCCTGTCGGTCACCCGCTGTTCCACAAAGTCAGCGGCCAGTTTGCTGAATGTCTCTGAATTCGCTGCAATGATCAGATGCATATACGGTCCTCCGCCAGCGACGCCTGCTCAACAAAATACCGTGTTCTGTCCGGGTCGACGGGATTGGACATGTTTCCGTTCTTTATCCAGGTCGCTACGCATACGGCATCATAATATTGTAAAAGCTCGCGTACATTATCGCCAGTCGCGCCGCCGCCGAGATAGAGCGGAACACCCGGCAGTCTTTTCCGAACCGCCGCAGCCATTTCCATGCTCTTCTGGGCGGTTTTTCCGCACATGAACAGGCCGTCTGCAAATGCCTCATGCACACACTCCCATGCCGCCTCATCCAAAGGCTGCGGACAGATCGGGATACCATGGGTCTCCCACACATCCGCATAGATCGGAATGTCTGCGCTGATTTTTTTCTTCAATGCCGTAATCTCACAGCACTGCCCCTGAAGGATGCCGGCGCTTGTCACCTCAGCGCCCGTGTAAAGATGCTCCACCCGAATAAAATCCGCACCGACGGCATCCGCCACAGACATGGCGGCAACGCCGTCCCAGTTGACAAGCACACCGAGAGAAATATCGGGAAAATTCCGGCGGATCGCGCTGCCGACGACGCTCAGATATGCGATCGTCTCCGGGAAGGCCTGCTGCTTGACGGGCATATCACCCATATTCTGCAGAATGACCGTCTGAACGCCGCATTCGGTCAAAATTCGCGTTTCTTCCAGCGCCTGCTCCGTGATTTCGTCGATTCTTTCGCCGTGATTGCGGTAGGTTCCGGGCAGAGGCCGCGTCTGAACCATGCAAATAACTTTACCCTTTATCATTTTGAGCTCTCCATCAGTCTTTGATAGTAAGACATACTTGCCGGATACATTGCCCACGGCGGAAGGATCCCGTCCTCTGTAATGTAGGCAGTGATGTACTCCGGTGCGATCGCAACCAGCTCCGGACAGATAAAGTCAACGCCCTCGCGCTCCTCCGGTTTCCAGCTGCCTGCTATCCTGTTGGTATGGTCGTCAATAATCGGTTTTTTCTTATGACCGTACAAGGCACGCATATCCACCTTAAGCAGCGGCGTAGGCACATAGAGCGGAACATGGAAGTGCTTGCACAAAAAAGCTGTCAGCTCAGAGCCGATGGTATTAAAGCAGGTGCCGTCGGGATAGAACGTCTCCGATCCGATCAGGGCCGCATCGCACTCGGGAAGATAATGATAGATCGCGCTGTCGGGGATCACATGGACGTGATGCCCCGCTTTCAAAAACGGCAGAACATATGGTCTTCCGCCGTCGAGCACACGGCTCTCGGGGATATAGCAGCAGAAGGTCACGCCCTTTTCCCTGCCCATTTCCGCAACTGCGGCAACCGTGCTGGAATAGTCAAAGAGGAGCAGCGTTCGCTTATCCTCCAGCAGTGTCCAGAGGTACTCTTTAATGCGCCGAAGATCCTTTGCAGAGGCGGCACGAAAGGCCTCTACGCCGCCCCGGATCGAATCCGCCGCGGCTTGTCTGCTCTCTCCGTCAAGATTGCCCGTCATCTGCCTGAGCGCGTTGGAGATCGCCTGGCTCGACTCGCCGCGTGTCTCAGAAAAATGCTTTGCGATACCGCGGACAGTGTCGAGCATTTTTTTTGCGTCGTCCTGTGTTTCCGAAATATTCAAAAACAGGTCTCCGATGAGACGGATGTGTGTGCTTGCGCCGAGGACGCGCTGAAGATTCACATCATCAAACAGCTCCTTGCCCTCCGGTGTCAGCACCTCTCTCCACTCAGAATCAACGACCAACATTCGGCTTCCCTCCCTCTGTCTGAACATAAACCCCTGCGGGAAGCTCTCCGGAAATACACAAGCCGGATTGCTCCTCCCAGGACGCCGTGTACTGTGCGCTGTCACGAACATCCCACCATTGATCAAATTCCTCCATGGTGGCATGCCACACGTTCAGCTGTTCCAGTTCCGCCTCAATGACCGGGAGAACCTTTTCCGCCAGACTTCCGAAATACTGCGGATGGCTGTACAGAATGATCGGCATCCCTGCAGAATACTGGTTGTGGATTGTGTCGAGGAAACGGTTGCGCACGTAATTCTCCGGCACCTCCGTGTTTTCCTCCTGGGCCTTCACATAAGCCCGCTCGGTAGAAAACGGGTCCACGGGGATCTGCTTGACCGCCATCCTCTTGCCGTGGTCATACGGATAAAACGGCAGATCGTAAATGCAATACCCGAAATCGGAGGTGTATCGGATCCCGTTGTTCTCCAGCGCTCTGTTCAGCGCGAAGTTCCACATTCCCCGCGGCGCGACAAAGCCCGGCTGTTCCGGCAGTCCCAGCTGCCGCATCCACTGGCGGCAGTCACGGATATTTCTGTCATTCTCCGCTTCCGTGGTATATAGATTGTGCTCCCGTCCGTGGCAGCCGATGTAATGGCTTGGATCGATCTGAAGCAGCCTCTCGCTTTCCGGCTGGCACAGATTCTGATTGACATAGAACGACACTCTGATCCCAGCCTGTTTGGCAGCAGTGCTGATTTTCTCAAGATTGTCGCCGTAGACGCCGTCGACATCCACGCGGAAGATAAACACAGAGCGGTAGTTGTCGGGATAGTAGTTCAGGTAGGTGTACGGCAGGCCGCGCTTTTCATATGCCGAAACAAGCAGCTTCCGCATGACGCGCAGGAGCAGATGCTTGTCGATCGCCGTGATCCGTTCGGAATAACCCGCTCCGTTGGGCGTTGCGCGCAGCGTATCCCCCAGGGCGCAGATCAGCTCCGAAAGCGGTATCCCGGTATACCAACAGCCACCCTTTCCCACAGTCTGCCAAAGCACTGCCGGATATTCATCGGGATGCAGCCCCGATTTGATCTTTCTCTTTTCATGCAGGCACAGTGTCCCCTTACCGTCCCCGTTGAAAACCTGAATGATGCTCTTGATCTGGGCAATGCCTTCTCCGAAGTCCGAAAAATCCGCCGTATCAAGAGAGGCAGCTCCGATATAATCCGTAGAAAACGGCAGATCCTCAGGACGTACTCCGCTCAGAACGGCGATACCGCCGGCACTCATGAACGCTTCGAGCCACCGCGGTGTTTCCCCCTCGCACAGCAGCACCGTGCAGTCAGGCTCTGTCGTCAGCCGAAACGGCGTTTTTTCCTGCTCGCACAGGATGCGCCAGCCGTCGATCTGCTCCGGGTAACGGCCTGCATAGATGCCTGTCACCAATCGCATATACTCTCACCCCGCTCTTTTAAGAATTCGTCCACCTGCGTTTTTGTCGGCAAATTGGTCCTGGCTCCGACGTTTCCGATGGCGATCGCGGCAGCCGCAGACGCGTACTGCGCGCAGCGCTTGAGCGGCCAGCCGTTGACGACCCCCGTCAGGAAGACCGCATTGAAGCAATCGCCTGCCCCGGTGGTGTCCCGGACCGGCACACGGAACGCCGGATAGTGGAAGGAGCCGTCTCTTTCAAAGACCTGTACCCCGTTTGCGCCGCAGGTCACGACCACAGCTCCTACGCCCCTGTCGAGGAGCTGTGCCGCGCCTGCCGCTATGTCTCCACACCCTGTCAGTGCAGCCAACCCGGCTTCATTCGGAAATGCAATGTCCACGCAGCGCAGCACGCGGTCCCAAACCTCCCGGCTGCAGCTGCCGGCAGTCGGCTCAATGTCAAGGGACAGCTTTGTTTCGCTTCCCTTCAATGCCTCAGCAACGCCTGCCGTCAGTTCCATGTCCAGCGTGGTCATATGGACCCGCTTTGCCTGCTTCAAATAGGAGATGTCCACTTCCTCATATTTCGGAAGAAAGCCGGAGGTCTCCACGATGGTCAGCGCTTTTTCACCGGTTTCGTCCAAAAGGATCATGCAGAAGTACGTCTCAGCGTCCGGTTTTATGACCATATGGCTCGTATCAACGCCGCGCATTACAAGATCCTTCAGCGCCAAGTCCCCGTAGTCGTCCTGTCCGATCTTGCATACCGCTCCCACCTTTGCGCCAAAGGATGCGGCCGCCGAGCAGAAATTCGCCGTAATACCGCCGGCGAAGTAACCAAATAGTTTCCCGCGCACCTTTTCATCGTGCGATGGAATATGCGGCACCTGTATCATAACGTCTACATTTGTGTCGCCCACTCCGATGATGTCCAGCACAGCCCTGCCTCCTTTGCACTATGTAGTCTTATTCCTTCTCCGCATTGACTGTAAAGGTGACTGCCAGCAGAATGATCAGGCCGCGAACGACCATCTGCTGATAAACATCCAGGCCGTACATGACCTGTCTCTTATACACATCTGACGCTGCCGACGAAGGCTTAGGT
>CAMFZO010000083.1 GCA_946006895.1 uncultured Clostridia bacterium
GACGGGAGGCAACGATGCCCACCACGCCCTGGTGCCAGTTTTCTCCGGCCAGGACGATGGCGCTGTCCGCGCCGTGCTTTCCGCGCAGACGACCGGCGGCCTCCCGGTAAATTTCGTGCTCCGTGGCCTGCCGCTCCCGGTTGAGGCGGCAGAGGGTATCCGCCAGTTCGGCGGCTTTGGCCTCGTCGTCGGTCAGAAACAGCTCCACAGCCAGCTCCGCGTGCTCCATGCGTCCGGCGGCGTTGATCCGGGGGGCCAGAACATAGCCGATGGTGGTGGCGGTGATAGGCTGGGCGTCGCAGCCACAGGCGGCCATCAGGGCACGGATGCCCAGACGCCGGGGCTTTTGCAGGGCCTCCAGACCCTGGACCACCAGGCGGCGGTTTTCCCCGCACAGGGGCATGACGTCGGCAATGGTGCCCAGGCAGAACAGATCGCAGTAGCGCCCGGCAAGCTCCTCCTGGTCGCCGTGGAGGGCGGCGGCCAGCTTAAAGGCGATGCCCACGCCGGAAAGATTGGTGTGGGGATAGGTGCGGTCGGGACGGTGGGGATCCACCACGGCGTCGGCGCCGGGCAGGGTGTCCTTACATTCGTGGTGATCCGTCACCACAAGGCGGATGCCCAGCCGGGTGCACAGCTCCGCCTCCCGCAGGGCCGTGATGCCGCAGTCGACGGTGATGATCATGCCCACGCCCTGTCTGTGCAGGTCATAGATGGCGCCCTCGTTGAGGCCGTAGCCCTCCTCCAGGCGGCCGGGAATGTGGCAGATGCAGTCGGCGCCCAGACTGCGCAGATAGTCGGTCAAAAGACAGGTGGCGGTGATGCCGTCCACGTCGTAGTCGCCGAAAACGGCGATTTTTGTATGAGACTCCATGGCCTGACGCACCGCACGGGCGGCGGCGTCCATTTCCTTCATGGCAAAGGGGTCAATGAGGGGAGCGCCGCAGTCCAGCAGCGCGGCAGCCTGCTCCGGCGTGTTGTAGCCCCGCCCGCTGAGAACGCAGGCGGTCAGAACGCCGTAGCCGACATCGCGAAGCGCCTCCACACAGGGGCGCTTCGGCGACGCAATATTCCAAGTTCCGTACTTCACTCGATACCATCCCATTTTATTTTTTCTTTTTATTATAACAGATTTTTCTCCGGTACACAATAGGAGGATGGGGAGAAACTCGCGTCCGAAGCGGAGAAATTTGTCAGGAAGGGAGGCAGACCATGAGGAAATTCCGAAAGCTGATGGCGGTGCTGGTGCTTCTGGGCTGCCTTGCCGGGTTTCTTCTGTGGGAAAACGTGTCCATACAGACGGAGGAATTTTCCGTCACCCTGGCATCACTTCCGGCGGAATTGAATGACCTGCGGCTGGCGGTGCTGTCGGACCTTCACGGGCGGCAGTTCGGACGGGACAGCGCCTCTCTTTTACAGGCGGTCAAAGAGGCCAGGCCCGATCTGATCTGCCTGACCGGCGACCTGTTTGACGAGGACACGGACCTTTCCATGCTGCCGCCGCTGCTCAAGGGCCTGACGGATCTTGCTCCGGTATGCTATGTGACGGGGAACCATGAATGGCAGGTGAAGGAGCTGCGGCAGGTCCTTGCCTCCATGGAGGCGGCGGGAGTGACCGTGCTGCAGAACGAATACGCCCTGCTGCGGCGGGGGGAGGCGGCCCTGGTGGTGGCGGGGGTGGACGATCCCTGCGGACCTGCGGACAAGAAAACGCCACGGGCGCTGGTGGAGGAAATCCGTGCGGACCTGGGTGACCCCTGCATCCTCATGCTATCCCACCGCAACGACGAGCTGCCCCTGTGGGCATCCCTCGGCGTGGATCTGGTCCTCAGCGGCCACTGCCACGGCGGCGTGGTCCGGCTGCCGTTTCTGGGAGGCGTCTTCGGTACGGAGCATCAACTGTTTCCGAACTATGACAGCGGCCTGTACCGCAGTGCCGAAACCACCCTGTTCGTCAGCCGGGGACTGGGTCTGGGGAGGCTCCCGTTCCGCCTGAACAACCGGCCTCAGCTTGCGATAATAACGCTCCGCTGCCCGAAAACGTAAACAAATCGTAAATATTTTGCCGAAAAACTTGTAATATTCTCTGACCGCACTATAATATTCCCAGGTGATAAAGTTATGTTTCGACGCATAGGCGAGGCTTTCCGCCGCTTTATGTACGGACGCTACGGCTCCGATGAACTGAATATCGGGCTGCTGGTCACCGCCGTGATCGTCAGCCTGCTCCATTCGATCCTGACGCTCTTTCTGGGTAACAGCCAGGTCTTTGTGATGGTGGTCTCACCTCTGCTGTACCTGCTGATTTTGGGATTGCTGGGCTTTGACCTGTTCCGCACCTTTTCCCGCAACATCTATGCGCGGCAAAAGGAGAACCGCTGGTTCCGACAGGCTTGGACACGGATCAGGGACCGGAAGAACCGCTATTTCCGCTGTCCCAAGTGCAAGCAGATGGTCCGTGTGCCCCGCAAAAAGGGCAAGATCAGCATCCGTTGCCCCAAATGCGGCGAAAAATTCATCCGCAAGACCTGAAAAAATTGCCGAACTGCGGCAAAGAAGAACGGATACGCTTCCTCGGAAGGGTATCCGTTCTTTTTTCGGTCGTTCTCTGCGGCCGCGAGATAGAAATCTCCATTATTTTACAAGAATTTTTCTTGCGTTTTCGACGGAATCTGGTATGATAGTGCGGAAAAACACGAAAGGAAGCGATCTCCATGCGTTCACCACTGCGCAACATGCTCCTGACCGCTCTGTTTGCCGCGCTGACGGCGGTGGGAGCCTTTCTCCGCATCCCCCTCGGCTACAGCTCCTTTACCCTTCAGGTCTTTTTCACCTGTATGGCGGGCGTATTGCTGGGGCCTTACTGGGGTGCCGCGTCCCAGGCGGTCTATGTCCTGCTGGGTCTGGTGGGTCTGCCCATCTTCACCGAGGGCGGCGGCCTGATGTACTTCGCCAAGCCCACCTTCGGTTTCCTGCTGGGCCTCATCCCCATGGCCTTTGTCATCGGCATACTGATGAAGCATCTGCGCTTCAAGCCCTTCCCGCGCATCGCCCTGTCCTGCGTCGTGGGTCTGGTGGTCCTGTACATCGTGGGACTGCCGTACTTCTATTTTGCCCTCGGCGGCGCGTGGAGCGTCGGCAAAACGATCGTTTCCGGCTGCCTGATCTTCCTGCCCTATGATGCCCTGAAAATTCTTGTGGCCAGCCTCCTGGGCAGCAAGCTCTACGGGCGGCTGTGACGCCGGAGATCAATGGAAAAACAGCGCTCTGCCGTGCAGAGCGCTGTTTTTCTACAGTTGCGTTTGGATGTCAGGGCTCGATGTCGTCGAACTCTTCAAACTCGTCGGACGCGTCCTTCTCCTTGCAGCAGGGCAGGAGCTTCTTGATGTCCTCCCAGAAGTGAACGAGCGCCACCACCATGGCACCGACGACGACCACGCCGCCGATAATGGCCAGCACGAGCTTCAAACTGCTGTTTTTCTTCATAGCTTCTACCTCCTTTCACTTTTCAATCATAGTATACCGCAATTTTCGGATTTGGCAAGCATTATTTTACCCGCAGAATATAATCGCTTTTTCGCGGCTTGACGGGGCGGAATTCTCCCGTGGGATAGCCAAGGATGCAGTGACCGACGCCGATGTAGTCGCCCTCCACGCCCCATTTTTTTAAGAGGGCTTTGCCCTCCGGAGAGGCGAACTCCTCTCTTGCCCGGTGGATCCAGCAGGCACCGACGCCCAGGGACCAGGCCGCCAGCATCAGATTGCCGATGACCAGGGAGCCGTCCTCTACGTTGGTGGAGGCATCGGCAGCGGCCAGGACCACACAGACCGTCGGTGCGCCGAAGAAGGGGTGACCGGCAGGGTTGCCCAGCACGGCGGCGTTCATCCGTTCCAGCGCGGCGATGTCCGCCGGGTCCTGCAGCACGACGATTTTCGGCGACTGAAGCCCTCTGCCCGTGGCGGCGAAGGTGCCCGCCCGGAGAATCTGCTCCAGGTCACTTTCCTTCAACTGCTCCGACAGGAAGCTGCGGCAGCTCCTGCGCTCCTCCATTGCTTTCAAAATTTCGTTCATGATGTGACCTCCTGTTCTATTTGTCGTTTTAATAAACTTTGACGGCGGGACTGAGGCCCGCCTTTGGTGTGCATTTCCTTGGCTGGTCGCAGGGTCGGCTATCAGCCGTCCGTTTGGATGCAGCGCGGTCGTTGGCGGGCGGCTGATAGCCGCCCCTACGCAGAGGCTCGTCAGGTGTCCGTAGGGCGCGACCACCGGGCGCGCCGTTTTATATCCGTCTGCGAAGCAGACACCATAGTCATTCACTATTCACTGTGCACTATTCATTTCACACATATCCGTACAGCCCGCGGACGGACACCTCGCCGGTATTGACCGTGGTGCGCTGTCCGCTTTTCAGGCGGACGATCAGCCCGCCGTCTTCGTCGATGCCCTCGGCGAAGGCTTCCTCCCGGAAATCCCCGCGCAGAAGCTGCACCGGCTTTCCAACGGTGACGCAGGCGGCGGCGTACTCCGCCATCCAGGCGGCCTTTTCCGTCAGCAGCACCCGGCTCATCTGCCGCAGCCGGAAGGCCATCGCCCCGGCCAGAGCATTGGGATCCACCGGCCCACCAGTCAGCTCCCGCAGGGAAGTAGCCATGGGCCGCACCTCCGGGGGAAAATCGTCAGGCGCCGTGTTGCAGTTGACGCCGATACCGATGATGACCCGGTCCGTACCCACCCACTCGGTCAGGATGCCGCAGAGCTTTTTGCCGCCGACGATCAGGTCATTGACCCATTTTAATTCCGCCTCCACGCCGCAGCAGTCAAAGACCGCCCTGCGCATGGCCACCGCCGACATGGCCGTCAGGTGGAGCAGCTTTTGCGGCTCGACCTCCGGGCGCAGCAGGATGGACAGGTATACGCCGCCCTCGGGCGAGGCAAAGCGCCTCCCCAGACGGCCCCGTCCGCCGGTCTGACAGCCCGTGACCAGAACCATGCCGTCAGGCGCGTCCTCCCTGGTTTTCAAAAGGTCGTTGGTGGAGGTGCAGGAGGGCAGAAGCTGCACCGGCCCGGGGCAGAGGACTGCCAGCCGCTGTTCCGTGAGGACGCACTCGGGCATATTCCGGAACCCGTCCGGGACCGCCGGGCCTGCCGGGACGTGTCCGTCTCCCGTGGAATAACTGGGAATTTTTTCCAATACCGCCGACCTCTCTTTCCACCCCTGTGTTTCATTCGCGCCTCCCGTGCCCGCCGACCGCGCAAAAGGGTGGTCCGGCGTCCCGTGAGGCTTGTTTTTTCCTTATTTTATACCATTTTTGGAAAAATGTAAATATCCGTCGGAAAAGGTTTGTTTTTTCTCTTGATTTTTCTTGAAATTTACGGGACGGTATGGTAGTATAAACTCGTATCGGATTGTGCGGACAACAAGTGTCTCCGCACAGCAGACAAATATATTTAGGAGGCAATTTTTTATGAATGTTGCTGAAATCATGGAACACCGCAATGCGTTTTCCTTTGAGGTCTTCCCGCCCAAGACCGACGTGGGCATGGAGAAGCTCTGCGGTAAGGACGGCGTTCTGGAAAAGCTGTACACTCTGAATCCCGACTACATATCCTGTACCTACGGCGCAGGCGGCACCAACGTGGGCAAGAACCTGGAGGTCCTGAAGAAGATCAAGGCCGACGGCAAATGCACCCCCGTGACCCACTTCACCTGCATCGGCAACACCAAGGAAGGCATCCGGGACCAGCTCCAGACCTATCTGGACAACGGCATTGACCATATGCTGGCTCTGCGCGGCGACCTGCCCTTTGGCTGGACGGGCACCGGCGGCGACCTCCACTACGCCACTGAGCTGGTCAAATTTGTCCGCCAGGAATTCGGCGACAAGTTCACCATTGCCGTGGCCGGCTCTCCCGAGGGCCATATCGCCTGCCGCAGCCTGGAGGCTGACATCGCTTTCCTGAAGCAGAAGCAGGACAACGGCGCCGATTACATCATGACCCAGCTCTGCTGGGATATGGACCAGTTCCGTTACTGGCTCGACGCCATCCGCGCCGCCGGTGTCTGGCTGCCCGTGGATGTGGGCATCATGCCCATCCTGGATCAGGCCGCGACCATCAACATGGCCCTCTCCCGCAACGGCTGTGTCATGCCCCGCGCCCTGTGCGAGATCATCTCCAAGAACTGGATCTTCCCGAACCCCTTCGACAAGGAACCCTTCGACGCCGACGTCGAGGGCAAGAAGGCGTCCTTCAAGGAAGCCGGCATTGAATACACCATCCGTCAGATCGACGAGTACCGCGCCTGCGGCATCAACGGCATCCACCTGTACGCACTGAACAAGTACGACGACGTGGCCCGCATTGCCAAAGAGGCAGGCCTGCTGGACCTGATCTGATCTCCCATGACCCATACCATTGCTGTTGCCGGTAAGGGCGGCGTGGGAAAGACCACCGTCTGCGGCATGATCATCGACAATCTCATCGCCCGCGGCAAGGGCCCGCTGCTGGTGGTGGACGCCGACGCCAACTCCAACCTTAACGAGGTTCTGGGGGTGGAGGTGGAGACCACCCTGGGCGCCATCCGCGAGGAAATGGCTCAGGCCGAGCTGCGGGGCGACGTGATCCCGAAGAACATGACCAAGGCCGACTATGCCGAATTTCGTTTTAACTCCGCCCTCATCGAGGAGGACGATTTCGATATGCTGGTCATGGGCCGCACCCAGGGCAAGGGCTGCTACTGCTACGTCA
>CAMFZO010000084.1 GCA_946006895.1 uncultured Clostridia bacterium
CCGCCGCGTAATACTGCATCACCTGCTGGTCGACGCGCAGAAGCGGCTCGCACTCCGCGCCGTTAGCCAGGACGTACTCGGCCTTGCAGTTGATTTTGACATGGGTCGGAAAGCCTGCGCCGCCTGCGCCGAGAATACCGGCGTCGCAGACGATTTTATTCAGCTCCATAGCTTAAATGATGCGGAAGTCGCCCTTGAGCACGCAGCGTCTGGAGCGTGTAAAGGTCTTCGCGCTGGTCAGACCCTCGCCGGTGGGCGTGGCAATGGTCAGGGTGGTGTAGCCCTCGCCGCCGAAGCCCAGGCCGGAGTACGACGGCGCGTTTTTGACGAAGATCGTCGTATTCATGCGCTTGGCCGCACGGGACATATTGTGGATGTTGGTGGAATGGATCATGGACGAGTGCTGACAGCCGTGCTCGGCGCGGAAGGCTTCGTTCAGAGCCTCATCGAAATTGGCGACGCGGACCATGCCAAGAACCGGCATGAGCATCTCCACCTCGACGAAGGGATGGAAGCGGTCGACTTCCGCAATGACCAGCACCGGCTCGCCGGTAAACTGCACGCCGCTTTCGCGGAGAATGTAGGTGGCGTCGTGGCCGACGAATTTGCGGTTGATGACGTATTTGCCGTCTTTTTGCACCAGAACGGTGCGGACGATCTTGTCGATGTCCTCGCCGTAGACGCGGAACGCGCCGCATTGCTGCATTTTGCTCATCAGCTCGTCGGCAATGGAGCTGACCATGAAGCACTCCTTCTCGGCGACGCAGAGGATATTGTTTTCAAAGCTGGCGCCGTCGACGATTTTCTGGGCGGCGTCGGGGATGTTGGCAGTCTCGTCCACGATGACCGGGGGATTGCCCGGGCCAGCGGCAACACATTTTTTGCCCGACTTCATTGCCACGGCGACCACAGCCTCGCCACCGGTGACAGCCAGCATTTTAATGGCCTTGTGGCTCATGATGACGGCAGAGGTGTCCATGGTGGGCTCCTTCGGCGCGGTAATGAGACCGTTGGGGCCGCCTGCGTCGATGATGGCCTGATTCAGCAGTACCATGGCCCGCTGAGAGGCCCGTTTGGCTGCCGGGTGGGGATTGTAGACCACGGCGTTGCCTGCGGCGATCATGCTGATGGAGTTGTTGATGACCGTTGCCGTGGGGTTGGTGGACGGGGTGATGGAGCCGATAACGCCATAGGGCGCCGTTTCCACCAGAGTCAGACCGTCGTCGCCGCTGTAGGCGGTGGGGTGGAGGTCCTCCACACCGGGGGTCTTGTTGGCGGCCAGCAGGTTTTTGGCGATTTTGTGATGCACCTTGCCGTAGCCGGTCTCATCATGGGCCAGAATGGCCAATTCCTCGGCGTGCTCTCTGGCGCAGACGCGCATTGCCTCCACCAGCTTGCTGCGTTCCTCCAGCGTCATTTCTGCAAGACGCTGCTGGGCGCGGACTGCGGTGTCGATGGCGTCGTTTACATCGTCAAACAGACATTGGGCCGTCCCGGAGCAGCAGCTTCCACCGCTTTGGAGACTGCTGCGGGTCTGTTCCGCGATTTGCCGGATCTGTTCTTTTGTCAATGCCATACGCTATCCTCAACTTTCTTTCGAAAATTTTTCAAATATCCGGGTCCCGTTCAGGTCGACGGAATCAATGATGGCTACGATGCTCTGGTCTACGGGCTTGTTTTCCGTGATGTTGGTCTGGCGCGAGGAGCTGCCGCCGACCAGCATGACGACCTCTCCCTCACCGGCGCCCACGGCGTCGATGGCTACCAGCAGGCCGCCCTTTTCCTGCCAGGTCTCAATGTCGATGGGCTTGACCAGAAGCAGCTTGAGGCCGTAGAGCTTTTCGGCCTTGTTGGTGCTGACGACGGTGCCCTTCACTCTTGCTAACTGCATACTGTCTCTCCTTCATACGCTATGGCAACGCCGCTTGTCAAAAGGGCGTCCCGGGCAGCGGGTGTGATAATGGCGCCCACACGGGCGTGAATGGCTTTATCCTTGGTGTCTGCGGCTGCGAGAACGTCCGCCTCGGTGATGAGGGTCATGCCGATCTGTTCCGCCGCATCGCCGGTGTAATAGGGACAGACGGCCACATTCATCCTGTGCAGTGTTTCCACAGAGGAGGCAACCCCTTCCAGGAAAGTGTTGCGGCGGAACTGCGGCGGCTCAAAGTCTAAGTACAGGCGCACATCCTTTTTCCACAGGATGCTGCGCACCGCCAGATAGGAGAGGAACTCGCCGTCCTCGCCGTGGGCGATCTTGTCCAGCAGCTCCAGCCGCGGACCGACGAGGATCACGGTCTTTGCCGCTGTGACCCTTGATAAAAGCTCCGGCTCACCCAACCGGCTCGCGAAGAGCAGACCGTCCTCCTCTATCTCGCTTTTTTCCGGGAAGCTGACGAGGGTATAGCCTGCGCCAAACTGGCTGTGCAGCAGCTTCATCAGCTCCTTGGGGTAGGCCACCGGGGCGGTCAGGAGCACCAGGACCTGCTCCGGATGCTGCTTCTGCCGTTCCAACCGCGCAACCCGACGGACGACCTCTTCCACGATCAGATCTATTAACTTGTGCAAAAGCTCATTGTTCATCTGCAAGGCTCCTACACGACGTTTCTTTCCTATGGGGAGGGCCGGAACTTCAGTGGCCGACATACTCCCGACAGTTTCCTTATTTCAATACTTCCATCATAATACTGCCGCTCATGGCAACGGCATTGGCCTCATCGGTGTCGATGTGGACTTCCATATCGTGACCGTTTCCGGCGCGGACAATGACGTTCTCAAAGACCACTGCCCGGTCACCCTCACTGCGCAGCCGAACCACCTGTCCGTCCTTCAGACCGAACAGAGCCGCCTGCTGGGCAGAAAGGTGCAGATGCCGCGCCGCCACGATGACGCCCTCGACAAGCTCCACGCTTCCGGCAGGGCCGATCAGCTTACAGCCCGGCGTCCCGGTGGTCTTGCCGGACATACGCACCGGCGGACGGATGCCCAGCGCAAAGGAGTCCGTAAAGGCAATCTCCACCTGTGTGGCGCTGCGTTCCGGTCCCAGAACACGAACCTTCTGAAGCTGACCCTTGGGGCCGACGACGGTCAACTGCTCCTGACAGGCAAACTGCCCCGGCTGAGACAGGTCACGGAATTTTTTCAACTGATATCCGGCACCGAAAAGTGCCTCCACATCCGCTCGGCAAAGGTGGATATGCCGCGCCGAGGAGGCTACCGGCACGAAGATCCGTCCGGTTTTGCGGAACACCGTTTCAGCGGTAGCAAGCTGTACGCTTCTTTGTACTGCGCTCTTATCCATTGCCCTTCACCTGCTTCATAATGATGCCTTCATAATAGGTCTTGGCGATGATGGTCTTTACGTCCTCCAGAGTGGGACGGACGATGTTGGTCTGGGTCGCCGTGTCCTGCAGGGCGTGGCTGGCCAGGGTGTCGATGTCGTCCATGGAGAATTTCGTCTCGCACAGAGGCGGAATCCTGACGTCGGCACAGAGCTTGCGCACCGCTTCGATGGCCTGTTTGGAGGCCGCGTCCACGGAGAGATTGTCTACCTTTTCGCCCATGGCCTGGGCGACGCTGGCAAGGCGCCCCATGCAGTAGGGCCGGTTGTATTCCAGCACCCGCGGCAGCATGATGGCGTTGGCAAGGCCGTGGGGAATATTGTAATAGCCGCCTAACTGATGTGCAATGCCGTGGACCAGGCCGAGACCCGCGTTGGAGAAGGAGAGGCCGGCCATATATTCTGCCCAGCACATATCCGTCCGTGCATCCATGTCCGAGCCGTCGCGCACCGCTCTGCGCAGAGCCTTACTCACCAGACGGATGGCCTCCAGGGCCAGAGCGTCGGTATAGGGCGTGTGAATGTTGCATATGTAGGATTCAATGGCGTGGGTCAGGGCGTCGATACCCGTCGCGGCGGTGAGAGAGGGGGGCATGCCCACCATGAGCATGGGATCGTCCAACGCCAGGTGAGCCAGACAGTTGGTGTCCACCATGAGCATCTTGGACTTGGTATCCTCGTCGGTGACCACGTAGGCCCGGGTACATTCGGAACCGGTGCCTGCCGTGGTGTTGACGGCAATGACCGGTGCGCCGTGTTTTTTGGACTTGTTGACACCGTTGTAATCTTCAATTTTGCCGCCGTTGGCAGAAAGAATGCTCACGGCCTTCGCCACGTCGATGGGAGAGCCGCCGCCAATGGCGATCAAGGCGCCGCAGCCGCTCTTGGTGTAAAACTCCAGGGCCTGGTAAACGATCTTAGTGGTCGGATTCGGCTCAACGCCGTCAAAGATCATATATTCAATGTTGGCCTCGTCCAGGACTGCGGTGACTTTCCCGGCGGTGCCGATCTTCACCAGGCCTTTGTCGGTGATGACCAGGACCTTCTTTGCACTCAGACGGCGGAGAAAGTGGGGAATCATCGTGATACCGTCCCGTCCGATCAGGGTGTGGCGGGGCTGATAGAGTTCAACCATTCCGATATTTTCCATAATGCGGATCTCCATTTCAAAACGCTCAAAATCGCTCAAAACAAGAGCTACTATATTATCGTTCTTATCTTCCCACAAAACGGCTCCAATGTCAATAAGTCCGTTGATATTTTTCGAGATTTTGGCAGATTCAACAACTGAAACTAGTGGTTTTTGTAAATTCTGTCGCAAAACACAAAAACGCCAACTGCCTCGGAAAAATCATTCTCGGGGCAGTTGGCGAAAAATCGCTCAAAATCGCTCATTCAATCGGCAGAAGCGTACAGGAGATCCCCTGCCTGCGGTAGAACTCCACAAATTTTTCCGGCATATTCCGGGTGCTGATGACGCGGCAGGCCTTTTCCGGCGGGAACATGGTGGCAAAGGCGCGGCGGTCAAACTTCGCGCTGTCCAGCAGCATATAGAGTCGGCGGGTCATCCGCGAAAGCTGGGTGTAAAGCCCGGTACGGTTCTTGTCCTGGACCGTATAGCCCCGCTCCAGATCCACGCCCTCCACCGTCAGAAACACCTTGTCGAAGAAGTAGCCCCGCAGGGTGTGATTGATGTCCGGGTCCAGAGTCTCAATATAATTCTTCCCCGTGTGGATGTCACCGCCCAGAAGGGTCACAGAGATGTTGGGGCACTCCGCCAGCTCCAGCACGGCGGTGACGGAGGTGGTGACGACAGTCAATCGCTCAATATCGCGCAGCAAAGCCGCAAACATATTGCAGGTCTTGCCTGCACCGATGAAGATGGACTCGCCGGCCCGAACCTGGGCGGCGGCTTCCCGGGCAATCAACTGCTTTTCCCTGTCGATGTCATCCAAAATCTCCGTGCCGTTGACATAGCGCCGCCCGGGTTCCTCCTTTTTCTGCGGCAGACGGAGGCCGCCGTGGGTGCGTTGGGCAAGCCCTTTTTTCTGAAGTTCGTCAAAATCCCGCCGTGTGGTCGCCACGGAGGCGCCGGTGACAGCGCAGACCTCCGTCATGGACACGGCGCCGTTGGCCTCCAAAAGATGCAAGATCTGTTTTTCACGTTCCCAGTATTTCATATGTGCAGCCTCATTTCATTTTCGCTCAATATCGCTCAAATTAAGTATAACATGGGAACGCTGCCGCGTCAAGACGTTTTTTCCTGCTGCGCAAATAACTCGTCGATGGTCCCAAAGGTATAGCCCATGGCCTCCCATTTGGTCAGCAGCTCGTCAAGGATTTCCGCGTTGGTCTGGGACGTGCTGTGGAGCAGGACGACGGCACCGTCATGGATGCGGGGCAGCAGCTTGGCAAAGGCCTGCTCCTTTGTAGGCTGATCGTCTTTGAGCCAATCTACGTAGGCAAGGCTCCAGAAGACCGTACGGTAGCCCATGTCCTTCGCCATTTTCAGGTTTTCCTCGGAGTAGATGCCCTGGGGCGGTCGATAGTATTTTTCCATGACCTTGCCGGTGACTTGAGTGTAGAGGTCCTCAAGAGACTCCAGCTCGCTGCGGAAGGTGGCCACATCGCTGATCTTGGACATATCCCAGTGGTGATAGGTGTGGTTTCCGACGATATGCCCATCTTCGATCATGCGCTTGACCAGTTCGGGATTTTTTTCGATATAATTGCCCACCAGGAAGAAAGCAGCCGGGGCGTTATGGGCTTTCAGTGTGTCCAGGATCCTTTCCGTGCAGCCGTTTTCGTATCCTGCGTCGAAGGTCAGATAGATGACCTTTTTCGACGTGTCGCCCAGGTAGGCGGCGTTGTATTCCAGAAGCCGGTCATTGCTGGTGTTGCCGACGGACGGCTGGCCCTCCGTGGGGAAGCTCAGACCCCAGGAGCCGGAGGGAAGCGCCTCGTCCTTCTGACGGAAGCGGCCGAGAAGGATCGCGCCGATTAGAAGCAGAAGCAGCAGTATCACCAGCAGCCGCCGCAGTTTATGATTCATTCCACTCACCTCGGTCAAGCATATGCGCTGCCGGGTGCCGGTATGTCCGCGCCGCGGACCGGGCGGCGGTTTTTCTTTCTCCCCTTTGTCACCATTTTCCGCCGCCGACATAACATGGAATGAGCGTAGTGCTCATAACAAAAAACGGGAGGTTCCTGACTATGTGTAATAACGGTTTCGGTGGCTGCTGGTGGATCATCATCCTG
>CAMFZO010000085.1 GCA_946006895.1 uncultured Clostridia bacterium
GTTGGGTAGTGCCGTTTTATAGCTATTTACTTTTTGTTCGTTGTACTAGTATAAAACTTCATGCGCGAAAATTTTGCCATCCTTCGCGGTGCGCTTGCCCGCGCATGAAGTTTTATTCTTCCACGTCCGGGGGCGTGACCGGCTCCGGGATGCCGACGGTGGGACGGTTGTCCGCCGCCAGGGTATTCTCCGTGGGCTGGGTGCTCTCGGTGCTCCCCGTGGGCTTGGTCATCGGCTCGTTGGCCGGTGTTTTTTCCTGCTCTGTCGGGAGGGTCGCCGCTGACTCGTCAGCGTCCGGGACCGCTGCGCCCTGAGAGCCGCTCTCCTGGGAGGCATCGGCAATGTCCGTCGTCAGAGTGCCGTCGGTCTGTTCCGCTTTTTCCACACAGCCGCAGAGGACCGCGCTCAGCACCGCCGCGCACAGCAGCAGGACAAGAAACTTTCTCATTGGTATCACCTCTGTTCCTTTGACGAAAAGCGCGGAAAAAAGTTCCCGTCACTTCTTTACCGCCAGGCGCTCCTCCTTGGTTTTGCAGAAGCGCTCCAGCACCGGCACCAGCAGGATGCAGGTAAAGGCCGCCGTAAATCCGCCGTTATACAGGCAGAAGCCGCCGTGGAGCAGGGGAACGCTGGTGACCAGAACGTAGTGCAGCATACCGGCCAGAATTCCAAAGGGCCAGCCGTACTTGCCCGAGATGGGGGAAAGACCGTTGGCGAAGCAGACGCCCACCAGGATGGCCTGGGCGCTGATGCCCTGAGAGAAGCTGCCGCCTGTGAGAAGCGCCAGTCCCTGGCAGGCAAAGGAGGCGGCGATATAGCCGATGAGAATGGGCCAGACGTTGCGGGGATGGGAGCCGGAGCAGCAGGTAGCCAGCATACAGAAGATGCAGCCGAAGGTGACGGCGTTAAAGACCGTGTCGCTGCCACCGATGAGGGCGGCGACGTTGTAATACAGCACGATGAACAGGCCGAAAACGCCCACGTTCATCAGCGTCGCGGCGGTCCCGCAGCTCTGGGAGAAGTCCGCGCCGTGGCCCGGATCCCGCAGCAGCGCCCGGTAATCCCGCCAGCGGCAGCCCATCAGCAGGGCAAAAACGATGCACAGGCCGAAAACAACGAAGCAGAAAATATTGGTGACGGGCCAGGAGGCATAGGTCAAGCTGGTGGTGGGGCCGACGGCAGTGGTGCCGCGCTCCGCGCCGAGGACCTGATACAGCCCGGAGCGCAGGAAAAAGGCGGTCATGCCGATGGGGACGGCGGCAGAATAGAGGTCAAAGCCCTTATGCACCTTGGGCGAATGGGCAAGACCTGCCGGCAGGAAAAAGCCGATGACAAGACCGATGAACAGCGCCAGAGCAAACCCCTCCCAGCGCCAGCCCACCGCCTCGGCGTTGGGATAGGCCAAAAGCAGATCTGAGATCAGCGGCGCAAGGCCGGTGGTAAAGATCATGGCGTTGACCTGGGAGCCGAGGGCCTCCCGCTTGATGAGGCAGTAGAGGGCCACGCCGAAGAAGCCGAACCAGAGATTGACCACGTTGATGCCCCAGAAGGCAAAGCCCACGGTGAGCAAAAAGGCGATGACGGAAGCGGCGTTTGCCTTGGCCTTGGGCAGGAAAAACAGCGCCGAGCAGACCAGAGCGACACATCCGGCGTTGAGCATGGTGCCCGCGTAGCCGCCGTAGGAGGGGTCAAAGTAGTTGGTGGGGATCTTGGCGGTCTGGGAGGCGATGCGCCACAGGCCGTTAAGCATATCGGCCCGGTCGGGCATCACCACGGCCGCGATCAAAAACGCCAGGGTGAAAAAAGCGAACAGCAGCCGCAGAAAGCTGCTCGGGGAAAGAGATTTGATCTTGTTCATAAAAAGCTCCTGTTTATTGTGTTCAAATTCGTCGGGGCTTTGAATACGGCGGCGGGAGGGAAGCGGACGAAAAGCCTTTCCGCAGCCCTCCTGCCGCCGTTGTATGTACCGATGCAGGGAACGGTTATTTCCGCTCGGCAGCCTCGATGACGTGCTTCATCAGAACGCTGGTGGTCACGCTGCCCACGCCGCCGGGAACGGGGGTGATGGCCTCAACGATGGGCTCCACCTCGGCAAAGACCGCGTCACCGGCGATGGCACCCAGACCGCCCTTGCTGTTGGGCTTGTTGGCGTCCCAGTTGATGGAAACGTCGATGACAACCTGACCGGGACGGACAAAATCCTTGGTCAGGGAGCCGAGAACACCGGCTGCGGAGACCAGAATATCGGCCTTGCGGCAGATGCCGGGCAGATCCTCGGTCTTGGTGTGGCAGACGGTGACGGTGGCGTTTTTGCCCAGCAGCATCATGGCCGCGGGCTTGCCGACCACCAGGGAACGGCCGATGACCACGGCGTTTTTGCCCTTGCAGTCGATGCCGTAGTAGTCCAGGATCTCCATGCAGGCGGCGGGAGTGCAGGGCGCAAAGCCCAGATCCGCACGGCCCTCAAACACGCCGGCGTTGCTCAGGTCAGTCATGCAGTCCACATCCTTTTTGGGATCCAGACGGTTGCAGATCTCGTCGGTGTCCGCCTTGAGGTGCTTGGGCAGCGGGCGGAACATCAGCACGCCGTGGATGGCGTCGTTGGCGTTGAGCTGATCGATGGCGAAAAGCACATCCTCCTTGGTGGCGTCGGCGGGCAGCACGAATTTCTGCACGTCGATGCCAATAAGCTCTGCACGCTTGGTGGCACCGCGCTCATAGGACAGGTCGCTGGGATCTTCGCCGATGCGCAGGATGCCCAGGGTGGGGGTGACGCCCCGCTGCTTCAGGGCGGCGGCGCGTTCGGTCAGCTTTGCGTTGAGGGCATCGGTGACTTCCTTGCCCAATAACTGTTTTGCCATAGTAACTCTCCTTATCGGAAGAAGCCGTTTTTCACGGTTTCAAAGATTTCGTCGGCCATTGCGCCGTACTTGTCCAGCATGGACAGGCATTTCGCGTTGAGCTCCTCGGCGTAGGCGCGGTTTTTCAGGGTCTTGGTGTTGATAAAGACGTTGAGGGAGGCGGCCTGGAGGGCAGATTTGACGATGACTGCGCCGCAGCCGGCGTCGGAAACGGCCAGACGGCTGCCCTTGGCGGCGAAAACGGCGATGGCATCCAAAGCCTCGCAGCACAGCTCCATGATGCGCACGGGGACGCGGCAGGCGATGACGGTGGCTTCCTCCATCACCTCGTCACGGCTGGGGTCATCCTTGGGGATGCCGTAGGCCCTGGCCAGGGGCAGGAAGCCCTCGGCGTCGGCAGGGACCTGGTCCAGAAGCTCGGTCTGAAGGGCGTCGCACTTGGCCTTGAGGGCGATGATCTCCGCCTCCACGTCGGCGTATTTCTTCTTGCCGACGGTGAGGGAGCCGACCATGTTGCCCAGGGCCGTGCCCAGGGCGCCTACCAGTGCGGCAGCGCCGCCGCCGCCGGGTGCTGGCTCGCTGGAGGCCAGAACGGTCACAAATTCTCTGCAGGATGCAGTGGTCATATCCATAGGAAAATCTCTCCTTTTAATCTTCTTTGATTATGGGAAGCGGGGAAATGATGGGCTTACCCTCGCGGTCGAGCAAAACGGTCAAGCCGCCGCTGTAGCCCGCAGCGTGGTAAAAATAGTTCACGCCCGTGACGGTATCGACCCAAATTTCGTTGCCGGACATCGCACCGTCGGTATGAATACGCACAAAACGCTTGTCCTTACTTGCCATATCTTCACCTCTGCTTCAAAAAACTCCGGGAGCGTCGAAAAACAGCAGCACGCCGCCCTGTTCCGACGCAGGCGGTGCTTCCGCCGCCACAAGGCTCAATTCCTCCGGCGCGTGGCCCCAAAATTCCTCACCGAAGCAGCGGGCAGGAAGTTGAAAATACAGATGGCTGTGGCCCTTTGGCGCAAGGTCGCAATCCTTCGCGTACAGCTCCCGCCAGCCGTGCCCCTCGCTGCCGTAAAAACGGATGGGGACGCGCCGCGCTTCATTTTCGGAATTGCCCACGATCAAAAGCACGTTCAGCGGTTCGCCGCGGCGAAGGGTGGTCTGGGCGGGGAGGAGGGCATCAATGCTCACCATACAAACGCTCCTTTTGCGGAAAACTCCGGCGGGGGTGCCGCCGGAGTTGGATCAGCCGATCATACCAGGCTCCCATGAAAAGCAGACAACGTCTGCTTTTCATAGCGCGTCAGCGCGTCGGAGTCTGCATGAGACGGCGCAGCGTGCGTCAGCACACAGGATTCTTGATGAAACTTTTTCATCAAGAAGCAGTATCAGAACAGGCCGGAGACCTTGCCCGTTTCGGTATCGACGTCGATGCGGCGATAGGCCGGATCGGAGCTGGTGCCGGGCATCATGGAGATGGTGCCTGCCATCGGGCAGAGGAACTTGGCGCCGCCGTACTCCAGGATGTCACGGATGGGCAGCCGCCAGCCCTTGGGAACGCCCTTCCAGCTGGGCTCGTGGCTCAGGGACAGGTGGGTCTTGACCATCATGGTGCAGTAGTCGGCGTACTTGGGATCGGTCTCAAAGCGCTTGGCCTTTTCCAGAGCCAGAGGTGCCCAGTCGACACCGTCGGCGCCGTAGACTTCCTTGGCGATCAGCTCAACGCGCTGACGCAGCGGCATCTCCAGCGGGTAGAGGAACTTGATCTCGTTCTTCTCCTGGCAGGCGTCAATGACGGCCTCGGCCAGCTCAATGGCACCCTCGCCGCCGTAGCGCCAGTGGTTGGACAGGGCGCAGCGGACACCGCGCTCCTTGCAGAGCTTGCGGATAAGCTCGATCTCAGCATCGGTGTCGGTGTAGAACTGGTTGATGCAGACCACGGGCACGATGCCGGACTTCTTGATGGTGTTGACGTGGTGGAACAGGTTCTCGCAGCCCTTTTCCAGCAGCTCCAGGTTCTCCTCGGTGTACTCGGAGGGCAGGGGACGGCCTGCGACGACAGCCGGACCGCCGCCGTGCATCTTGAGGGCGCGGATGGTGGCCACCAGGACGGAGACATTGGGCGTCAGGCCGGACAGGCGGCACTTGACGTTCCAGAATTTTTCAAAGCCGATGTCAGCGGCAAAGCCGGACTCGGTGACATGGTAATCAAAGAGCTTGAGAGCCAGACGGTCGCCGATGACGGAAGACTGACCGATGGCGATGTTGGCGAAGGGGCCGGCATGGATCAGGACCGGCTGATGCTCGACGGAGTAGCACATGGTGGGATTGATGGTGTTGCGCATCCAGGCGGTCATGGCGCCGGCGACTTCCAGATCCTCGGTGGTGACAGGCTCGCCGCTGCGGCTGTAGGCCACAACGATCTTGCCGATACGTTCACGCAGATCCTTCAGGTCACGGGCGACAGCCAGAATGGCCATCAGCTCGGAGCCGACAGCGATGCCGAACTTGGACTCCATCAGGTAGCCGTCCTTGGTACCGCCGATGCCGATGATGATGTTCCGCAGGCCCTGTGCGCAGAAGTCCAGGACCCAGCCCATTTCCACGCGCTTGGGGTCGATGTCCAGACGCTTCAGACCGCGCTTTGCCAGCTGCTCGTCGTTGTAGTTGCGCTCATGCTGCATTCTGGCGTTGAGCGCGACCATAGCCAGGTTGTGGGCGTTCATGATGTCGTTAATATCGCCGGTCAGGCCGAGGGAGAACTCGGTCATGGGCATGAGCAGCGCATTGCCGCCGCCTGCAGCGGTACCCTTGACGTTCATGGTAGGGCCACCGGAGGGTTGACGCAGACAGCCGCCGACGTTTTTGCCCAGCTTGCCCAGACCTTCGATGAGGCCCAGAGAGGTGGTGGACTTGCCTTCGCCCAGGGGGGTCGGGGTGATTGCGGTGACCTCGATGAATTTTCCGTCGGGCTTGTCCTTCAGGCGGTTCATGATCTTGATGAAATCCAGCTTCGGAGTCTTGCCGTAGGGAATGATCTCATCGGGGAGAAGGCCCAGCTTTTCGCGGAAATATTCCACGGGGGGCAGGGTCTTTTCCGCTTCCTCCGCGATCTGCCAGTCCTTGTAGACTGTCGGGTCGAGGGTCACGCGGCCGTTTTCGTCCACGTATTTTCCGTCTTTGAATTCGATTGCCATGGATGTACCTCCTTATAGTTCCCGGGATCTTTCACCACCCCCGGGACTTATGTTTTCTTGACGCCGCACTTACAATCTTAAGCGACACCCGGCGCCGTTGTATAGGGTTGACACAGAAACACGGCCCGCCGGAAAACCAGCGTGCCCCATTTCTTCTTGTACATTATACCATCTTGCCGAAAGGAAGTCAATAACAGTGAGGGTGCAAACGGCTCAAGAATCACAGGCATTTTCTATAAAAAAAGAAAAAACAGCCGCGCCCCACGGCATAACAGGTTCCTTTGCCTGTTACAGACGATCCTCCTTTTTCGTCGGTGAGCTGTACCCTTGTGACGGGCCTGTGATCAACTATGTATAGCATAGAATGCCTACCACAGAAAGAAATACTACTCTGCGACCGGCATACAGAATCTTTATAAGCCCAACATATGTTGATACTAGAATCTGATAAAAAGGTTTAAAACCTTTTTATAGCGCCGAAGGCGCGTC
>CAMFZO010000086.1 GCA_946006895.1 uncultured Clostridia bacterium
ATGCCGTGACAGCCCCCTCGTCAGAGGGGGCCAAGGGACTTTTTTGACACGCTGGAATCCCTTTCGGGATTTGTGATACTGATTCTTGATTAAAAAGTTTCATCAAGAATCAGTATTCGATGATGAAATCCCCTACGGGGATGAAATCCGCCTCGACGGCGGATGGGTGGATTTCATTTCATCTGCGTTCGCAGATTTCATCCGAGCTTGCCCGCAGGCGCGTCTTTCACGTTACCATGCTTCTTACCGTTTCCGCGTTGCGGAGGATCTCCGATCTCAGCGCCTCCAGAGAGGCGAATTTCTGCTCCGGCCGGAGAAAACCAGTCAGCTCCAGACGGAGGGCGTGGCCGTAGAGGTCCCCGTCAAAGTCCAGGATCCACGGCTCTACGGTGACGGTATGGCCATCCACCGTGGGGCGGACGCCGATATTGACCACGGCGGGACGGGTCTGGCCGTCGAACACCGCCCTTGCCGCGTAGACGCCGAATTTCGGCACCAGGATCCCCTCGGGTACAGAGAGATTTGCCGTCGGGATGCCGAGGGTGCGGCCCAGGTGTCTGCCGCTGATGACGGTGCCGGTCAGAATATGGGAATGGCCCAGAAAGCGCACCGCCTTTGCCGTTTCTCCGCTCTCCAAAAGGCTGCGGATGAGGGTGGAGGAGACAGTCTGCCCCTCCAGACGGATCTCCGGGATGCAGTCGAAGCCCAGGCCCAGGCGCGCACATTCCTCCGCCAGCTTTTCCGGCGTTCCCCTGCCACCTGCGCCGAAACGATAATCGTGGCCGCAGACCACATGGGCCGCGTGGTACCTGTGAACCAGCGTTTCCCGGACAAATTCCTGCCACGGCTGCTCCATGGTCGCACGGTCAAAATGGAGGGTCAGCACCTCGTCAATGCCGTAGAGGGTCTGCATCAGATCTTTCCGTACCTCAGGCGTATTCAAAAGCGGCACCTTCGCGCCGAAGACCAGAGTATCCGGATGGGTATCAAAGGTCAGCGCGGCGGCAGGCAGACCGAGACGGTTCGCCACCTGCCGCGTTTTTTTTAGCAGTCCGCCGTGGCCCAGATGCACACCGTCAAAAAATCCCAGCGCGAGAACGCATTGCTCCATAGTGTCAACCTCAGTAATCTATACCTCAAAAAAACTCTTGACGGTCTTCAGTTTTCCGTCAATGACCTCGCAGAGGGCAAGAAACTCGCCGTTCTGCGCATAGGCACGGCAGCGTCCCGGCACCCGACCAATGGAAAAGGAAGCACCATTGCGGCACTGTTTTTCCTGATTGGCCGTCAAAGTCAGCCGCGGGTAGGCGGAAAACAGGCTGTCCGTGGGCAGAAGCAGCGTTTCCGGGTCACCGCAGGTCAGGATTTCTTCCATCGTATGGCTCCGGGCCTCGGTGTAAATGCCCGCCTGTATTCGCCGCAGGGCCGACATACAGCCGCCGCAGCCAAGGGCCGCGCCGATGTCGTGACAGAGGGTGCGAACATATGTACCCTTGGAGCAGTGAATGCGAAGAACCGCCTCCGTACCGTCAAACCCCAGCAGGTCGATGGAAAAAACGTGGATGCTGCGGGGCTTCCGCTCCACTTCCCTGCCGCTTCGGGCAAGCTCATAGAGCTTCTTTCCGCCGACCTTGATGGCCGAATACATGGGCGGGATCTGGCTCTGCCGCCCCAAAAAGCGGGACAGGACCTCCTCCAGCGCGGCGCGGCTCACCTCCACGGGGCGGCGCTCCAGGACCGTTCCTGTGCTGTCCTGGGTGTCGGTGACGCAGCCCAGACGCAGGGTGGCCTCATAGGTCTTCTCCGCGTGTTCAAAGAACTCCACAGCCCGGGTGGCCCTGCCGAAAAACACCGGCAAAATCCCGGTTGCCATGGGATCCAGCGTGCCGCCGTGACCGGCGCGCCGTTCGTGGAAAACGCCGCGCAGCTTGCTCACCACATCCTGGCTGGTCCAATCCGCCGGTTTGTCAACGATCAAAATTCCGTTTGCCATTTTAAAGAGTGACTCCCTCTGCGGCGATGGCCTGCAAAACCGCTGTCTTTGCAGCGCTCAGGCCGCCGTCAACGGTAGCTCCCGCCGCCGCCTTGTGTCCGCCGCCGCCGCAACGGGCGCAGATGGCGGCGGCATCGTAATCCGGCGAGGTGCGCACGGAGATCTTCCCCTGGCTGCCCACCTCCCGGAGCATGACGCCGATCTGAACTCCGGCGATCTCCCTGCCGAAGCCGGAAATATCGTCGATGTCGTCCTCCGTCAGCCCCAGCTCCAGCTTCAGGGCTTCCGGGATGGCACTGACAGCCACCTTGCCGCCGGCGTAGAACTCAGTGTGCTCCGTCAGATAGGCCTCCAGCTTCAGCCGCTCCAGGCGCTTGGTCAGGAACATGACCTGGTTGACGGCGAAGGTGTCCGCGCCGCAGTCCCTGCATTCGGCCGCCGCCCGAAGGGTCTGGGCCGTCGTGTTGCTGTAGCGGAAGCAGCCCGTGTCCGTGGAAATGGCGCAGTAGAGGGCCTCGGCGATGGGCTTGTCCACCGGGACTTCAAGCAGGTGCAGCAGGTCCAGAATAATCTCGCCGCAGGCGGCCGCCGTGGGGTCTACATAGCCCCGCAGGCCGAAAGCGCCGTCGAGGCCATGGTGGTCGATGCGCAGGTCTATTTGGTTTACATAATCTTCTGCGGAATAGGGCATCAGCTTCCCACTGGCAATATCCACAGCGACCAAAATCGCGTTTTCAGGGATTGACGGGATAGTCAGGCCCTCCAGAAAGGGGCGGAATTTCTCAGTAAACTGGGGATTTTCCAGGATATACGCCTGTTTTCCCAGCTTCCGCAAGCCGCCACAGAGAGCCGCCGCGCAGCCGATGGTGTCGCCGTCGGGACGCCGGTGGGTTAACATAATATAGTTGTCGTGCTCCCGCAGGAAGCCGGCTGTCTCAGGAAGGGTCAGTGGTATCATCTTCCGTGTCCTCCGGGATGTCCAGCTTGGAGAGGATGTCGAGAATATGTGCGCCCTGGACGATGGAATCGTCCGCCTGCCATTGCAGCTCCGGCGTGTAGCGAAGCTGCAGGTTCTTACCCAAAGCTCTGCGCAGGTAGCCGCCGGAAGAATGGAGTCCCGCCAGTGTCTCCTTGGTAAACTCCTTGTCCAGCAGCGAGACATAGACCTTGGCATAGCGCAGATCGGGGGTAGTCTCCACGCGGGTGATGGACAGCATGGTTTTGTGGACCCTGGGGTCCTTCAGCTCCCGCAGGAGATCGGCCAGCTCACGCTGGATCTCTTCGTTAATGCGTCCGATACGGTTGGATGCCATAGTGTTCCTCCTTGGTAAGAGCGGAGCCGCACTCCGCCCGATCGAAAAATAACGGAAAGGGCGGGACAGAGCCCCGCCCCTGTATGATCTGGTTATCTCGGCACTTCCTCCATGATAAAGCACTCGAAGATGTCGCCTTCCTTGATGTCGTTGAACTTCTCGATGGACATGCCGCACTCGTAGTTGGCAACGACCTCCTTGACAGAATCCTTAAAGCGCTGCAGGGAGCCGATATTGCCCTCATAGATGACGATGTTGTCCCGCAGCACACGGACCTGACCGTCGCGGGTCATCTTGCCGTCCTTGACATAGCAGCCGGCAATGGTGCCGATAGCGGAGACCTTATAGGTCTGGCGGACTTCGGCGTGGCCGATGACCGCTTCGCGGAACTTGGGTGCCAGCATGCCCTTCATAGCCGCCTCGATCTCGTCGATGGCATCGTAGATGACGCGGTACATCCGCAGGTCCACATTGGAACGCTGGGCGGATGCGGCAGCAGCAGCATCAGGCCGAACGTTGAAGCCGACCACGATAGCGTTGGCTGTGGAGGCCAGCAGAATATCCGATTCGTTGATGGCGCCGACAGCGGCATGGATGACGCGGACGCGGACCTCCTCGTTGGATATTTTCTCCAGAGATGCCTTGACCGCCTCGGCAGAGCCCTGCACGTCGGCCTTGACAATGAGGTTCAGCTCCTTCATCTCGCCCTCCTGCATCTTGGCAAAGAGGTTGTCGAGGGTGACCTTGCTGGCCTGCTTGGCAGCGGCATCCTTCTCGGCCTGCTTGCGCTGCTCCACCAACTGGCGGGCCATGCGCTCATCGGCAACGGCGTCAAACTCGTCACCTGGCGTGGGCGCTTCAGCCAGACCCGTGATCTCCACAGGAATGGAGGGGCCTGCCTCGGTGATGGTACGGCCCTTGTCGTCGGTCATCACGCGGACACGTCCCACGGCGGTACCGGCGATGATAAGGTCGCCCTTGTGGAGGGTGCCGTTCTGCACCAGCAGGGTGGCAATGGGGCCGCGGTTCTTGTCCAGACGGGCTTCAATGACGGTGCCCTTGGCGGCGCGGTTGGGATTGGCCTTCAGATCAGCCAGCTCGGCAGTCATGATGACCGTCTCCAGCAGCTCGTCGATGCCCATGCCGGTCTTGGCGGAAATGCGGCAGACCTCCGTGTCGCCGCCCCACTCCGCCGGCACCAGGTCGTGCTCGGTGAGCTGGGTCAGGACGCGGTCCGGGTTGGCGCCCGGCTTATCCATCTTGTTGACGGCGACGATAATGGGGATCTTCGCCGCCTTGGCGTGGTTGATCGCTTCCACGGTCTGGGGCATGATGCCGTCGTCGGCCGCCACCACCAGGATGGCGATGTCGGTGCACATGGCGCCGCGGGCGCGCATGGAGGTAAAGGCGGCATGACCCGGGGTGTCCAGGAAGGTGATGGGATTGCCGTTGATTTGAACCGTGTAGGCGCCGATGTGCTGCGTGATGCCGCCGGCCTCGCCGGAGACCACATTGGTCTTACGCACGGCGTCGAGCAGGCTGGTCTTGCCGTGGTCGACGTGGCCCATGACCACGACGACGGGGCTGCGGCCCACCAGTTCGTCTTCCGTGTCCACATGGTCATCAATGAGGCGCTCCTCGATGGTGACGACCACCTCACGCTCTACCTTGCAGCCCAGCTCCGTGGCGACAAATTCCGCCGTGTCGAAGTCGATGGTCTGGTTGATGGAGGCCATAACGCCGTTTTTGATGAGGACCTTGATCAGCTCCGTGGCGGTCTTCTTCATGCGGGAGGCCAGCTCGCCCACGGTGATCTCGTCGGGGATCTTCACCGTCAGCGGCGTCTTCTTGATGATCTCAAGCTGCAGCCGGCGCATCTTCTCCTGCTCCTCGTTGCGGCGCTTGTTGCCCATAGGGCCTTTGTTCTTATTCTTATTTTTGCTCTTGTTGCCGATCTTCTGCTTGCCGCCGGCGTAATTCTGCACCCGCTCGGACACCAGATTGTCCACCCGGTCGTCAAAGCGGTCGGCATTGACGGTGACGGCCTTGGTGTCGACCACACGGCGTTCCCGCTTGCGCTGCTCCACCTTGGGCTTCTCCGTCTTTTCGGCGGGCTTGGCCTCGGTCTTCCTGGCCGCGGCCTCGGAGGGCTTTTCTTCCGCGCTCTTGGGCGCTTCCTTGGGCTCCTCCTTCTTCGGCGCGGGCGCTACAGCAAACACCTGTGCGATTGACTCGATTTGGTGATGCTGGGTGATATGGTCGAACACCGCGTTGAGCTGTTCTTCCGTCAGCACCTGGGTGTTGCTTTTCGGCTTTTCAAAATAGATTCCGACGATGGCCGCGATCTCCTTCGGCTGCATGCCGAAATCTGCGGCGACTTCCTTTACTCGATACTTAACCAGACTCATAAAGCCACCTCCATCTTACTTTTTCCCGTGTCGAACATTGTAGCGGTGCGCCTTTTCCTCGGCGCGGCGCTTTTCCACCCGCTTGACCCGCACATCCAGCTCCTGCAGCAGGTCGGCGTACTTCTCCGGCTCGCCCAGGGTCTTGACAAAGGCCTGGGCCAGTCGGACGTCGGTGATGGCCGCCACGGCACAGCTCGTAATGCCCAGGGCATCACCCAACGTGTCTTTATCATAGGCCAGCGTCAGCAGCGGCTGGGACGTGCCGGCCACAAAGCTCTTTGCGCGGCGGACGGTATGAGGTCCGGCGTCACCTGCCAACAGCACCAGCCGCGCACGACCGGCTCTGGCAGCGGCACCCACCGCCTCCTCCCCCAGGGCAAGGTTGCCGCCCTTGCGGGAAATGGCCAGCAGGCCGAGGCTCTTATCCTGCTCCATGCTCCTGCGCCTCCATTTCCGCCACCATGGCGTCGTAGATCTCCTGGGGAATCTCCGTCTCGAAGGCGCGGGAAATCGCCTTTGACCGGATTGCTTTCTTCAGGCACTCGGAATTGCGGCAGACATAGGCGCCGCGTCCATTGGCCTTACCTTTCAAATCCAGCGAAACCGTGCCCTCGGGGCTGCGAACGACCCGGAGGAGCTCACGCTTCGGTTTCATTTCGCGGCAGCCCAAACACTGCCGCATAGGGATCTTTTTCGGCACGATTTCACTCCCTTTCCGTGGTATGCCTTGAATTATTCTTCCTCAAAATCCGCCGCCTGGGAGGCCGGCTTGATGTCGATCTTATAGCCGGTGAGCCGGGCAGCCAGACGGGCGTTCTGGCCCTCCTTGCCGATGG
>CAMFZO010000087.1 GCA_946006895.1 uncultured Clostridia bacterium
TAAGGACTAAGGACTAAGAGTGAATGACTGAGGTGTCTGCTTCGCAGACAAATGAAAATTATGAACGCACTTCCAATAAAGCGCCCGTAGGGACTGGCCTCCCGGACAGTCCGACTGAAAATTTGGCCTCGATGGGCAAATTTTCAGTATTATCGGGGATTTCAAAATAAGAACGATTTCGGAACTCGATGTTCCGAAATCGTTTTGGGACGGGACGTTTGCGAGCGCCGCCAGTGGCGGGAGAAGCGAGCAAAAAGGTGTCGCAGCCGTTGGCGAGGTACGAGCGTTACGGATGCGGGCATACCGCTTGCCGGTGCGTGGCAGAATCAAGGCGATTGGCGAGTGTGCTTTACACACGATGACAGAGCCGCTGATTCAACAGTCGGGGACGCCGGCCCCTACGCACGATTCACCATTCCAATCGTAGGGGCGGCTATCAGCCGCCCGCCAAATAGGAAACTGCAACCATTCGGGCGGCTGATAGCCGCCCCTACAGGTGCGGAGGTTTTTGAGCGGCACGCCAGGGTCGGCGTGCCCTACGAACGCTTTGTTGGAAGTGCGCTCACCGCCGTAGGGCACGGCGACTCTGCCGTGCCGTTTTTTTATTCGTCTGCGCAGCAGACACATCCGTTATTCACCCTTAGTCCTTAGCCCTTAGCCACAAGGCTGCCTTCGGCAGCCTGCGGGCGGCTGATAGCCGCCCCTACATAAGCCCTTAGCCCTAAAAATATGTACGGCAGACGCGGGTGCGTCTGCCGTTTTCCGTATACGGTTCGCGCCGTCCATTTCCCCAATGCGGCGCCCTGCGGACACAATATGGAATCAACTTGATTTTATTTGGCCGATAAAATCCCATCCGTCGATGAACGTGTTTTCCTCTGTGTCCGACCTTAGTTTGTCCCGCCGATGCCGGATCATACCCACTTTTTTCGGAATATTTTCTCCGCACCGCGGGAAAATAGGAAAAAGGGGCTGATAACAATGAAAATGAGCAACGCGGAATACGCCCGCTATGTGGACTCTCTGGCGCCGAAAAGCAAGTGCGTCAAAAACTGCTTCAACGCCTTTTGGATCGGCGGCCTGATCTGCACCCTGGGGCAGCTTTTGAAAAACGGCTATGTGGCCCTGGGCATGACCCACGAGATGAGCAGTACCGCCGTCAGCATCACCCTGGTGTTTCTGTCGGCTGTCCTCACCGGTTTTTCTGTCTATGACGACATCGCCAAGGTGGCAGGCGCCGGAACACTGGTGCCCATCACCGGCTTTGCCAACTCCGTCGTGGCACCGGCGGTGGAGTTTCAGACCGAGGGCATCGTCCTGGGCACCTGCGCGAAGATGTTCACCATCGCAGGTCCCGTCCTGGTCTATGGTACCGCCGCCGGCTTCCTCTACGGACTGATCTACTGGGTCTGCTCCCTGTTCTGATCCTGTCCGCGCCATCACATTTTGTCCGCATAGCCTCCCCCACGGGTGCATAGGATGTACCACGAGACTTTGGGGGAGGCTATCATTATGAGTAATCTCTACGCCGACATTGCCAGACGCACGGGCGGCGACATCTATATCGGGGTAGTCGGGCCGGTGCGGACGGGAAAATCCACTTTTATCAAGCGGTTCATGGAGGAGCTGGTCATTCCGAACATCAGCGACCTGTACCAGCGGGAACGGGCCAAGGATGAGCTGCCGCAGAGCGGCTCTGGCAAGACCATCATGACCGCGGAGCCGAAATTCGTGCCGGAGGACGCGGTTCAGATCACCCCGGACGGCACATCGACCCTGTCCGTGCGGCTCATCGACTCTGTGGGCTACATGGTCAACGGGGCCATCGGTGCCATGGAAAACGGTCAGCCGCGGATGGTCACGACACCGTGGCAGGACGAACCGGTCCCCATGACGGAGGCTGCCGAGCTGGGCACCCGGAAGGTCATGGAGGACCACAGCACCGTGGGCGTGGTGGTCACCACCGACGGAAGCATCACGGACATTGCCCGTTCGGACTACATCAGCGCCGAGGAACGGGCCATCCGGGATATGCAGGCCACGGGGAAGCCCTTTGTGGTCCTGGTGAATTCCACCCGGCCCAAATCGCCGGAGGCCCAGACCCTGCGGGAGTACATCGCCAATACCTACGGCGTATGCGCCATTGCCGCCGACTGTCAGGCCATGAGCGAGGCGGAGCTGAAGGAGCTACTGAGCCAGCTTCTCTACGCCTTCCCCATGCGCCAGATGCAGGTATTTTTGCCGGCGTGGGTCCGGGCGCTGGAGCTGGAGCATCCGCTCAAGGCTGCCCTCTACGCAGCCCTGCGGCGCAACGCCCAGAGCATCGCCCGTCTGGCCGAGGCGGAGGTGGCCGTTGCCAAGGTGGCGGAGCTGGAGCAGGTCTGCGGCTACCGCATCCATTCCATCGACCTGGGCACCGGCACCGTGGTCTGTGAGCTGGAATTTGACGAGGGTCTGTTCTATCAGATTCTGGGACAGCGCACCGGCTTTGAGATCGAGAACGACGGCCAGCTTCTGTCGCTTCTGACAGCCCTGTCCGACATGAAAAAGCAGTATGACAAGATCGCCGACGCTCTAGAGGAGGTCCGGGCCACGGGCTATGGCATCGTCATGCCCACAGCGGAGGAGCTGCGCATGGAGGTGCCGGAGATCGTCAAAAAGGGCAGCGCCTACGGGGTCAAGCTGAAGGCCAGCGCGCCCTCCATCCATATGCTCCGGGCCGACATCCAGACGGAGATCAGCCCTATGGTGGGCGACGAGCAGCAGTCGGAGGAGCTGGTCAAGTACCTGCTGGGCGAATATGAGGGCAACACCGAAAAGCTCTGGGAGAGCAATATTTTCGGCAAGTCGGTCTTTGAGCTGGTCAACGAGGGTCTGACCACCAAGCTGCGCCGGATGCCCGACGATGCCCGCTACAAGCTCAAGGACGCCCTGACCAAGATCATCAACGAGGGCGCCAACGGTTTGATCTGCCTGTTGGTGTAACCGGAATATAAATGCAGCAGGCGGAAACGGGAAAACCGTTTCCGCCTGCTTTTCGTGAACAGAGAACAATGGAAAGTGGAAAGTTAAAAGTGGAAAGTGAACAGTGAACAATGAACAGTGAATAGTGAACAAGTAATGTGTGCGCTCCGCGCACGGATGAAAAGAAAGGCCTGCTGAAGTCGGCACACCCTGCGCATGAATCGCCATCCTTGTGTAGGGGCGTATTTTATCGTAGGGCACGACGACCCCGGCGCGCCGCTATTTATATTCGTCTGCGCAGCAGACACATCCGTTATTCACTATTCACTGTTCACCGTTCACTGTTCACAAAAAGTATTTGAATCGTGCGCGGAGCGCACACCTCAGTCATTCACCCTTACTCCTTAGCCTTTCGTCATATAACTGCCCGCGGACGGGCGCTGACCCTCTCCGGTGCCTCACGCCTGCCCGCAAAGCTCTCCCACCAGGCTCCAGGTGGTGCAGTCGGTGATTCTCACGTCCAGGAATTGACCGATGAGGCTGTCGTCGCCGGAGAAGCGCACCAATCTGCCGCCGTCGGTGCGGGAGGTGAGCTGATCTCCGTCGCGGCCGTCCACCAGCACCCGGACGGTCTTGCCGATGTAGGCCCGGTGCTTTTCCTCGGAAATGCGGTTCTGCACCTCCAAAAGCCGGTCAAAGCGGCGGTTTTTGTCGGCCTTGGGGAAGGGGTCGTCCATCTTCGCCGCGGGAGTTCCGCCCCGGGGCGAGAAAATAAAGGTAAACAGGGCGTCGTAGCGCACCTTTTCGATGAGGCGCACCGTATCCTCAAATTCCTCCTCCGTCTCGCCGGGGAAGCCCACGATGACGTCGCTGGTCAGCACCAGATCGGGCATGACGGAGCGGCCGTATTCCACCAGGGACAGGTACTGAGCGCTGTCGTAGTGGCGGTTCATGGCCTTCAAAACCCGGTCGTTGCCCGACTGGAAGGGCAGATGGAACTGCTTGCAGATCTTGGGGTATTTGGCGATGGTGTCAAAGAGCTTGTGGCTGGCGTCGCGGGGATGGGAGGTCATGAAGCGCAGGCGGAATTCGCCGGGGATCTCGGCCACCGCCGCCATCAGATCGGCAAAATCCACACCCAGTCCCAGATCCTTGCCGTAGGAATTGACGTTCTGACCCAGGAGGGTGATCTCCTTATAGCCGGCGGCGATCAGCTCCCGGCACTCCTTCAGAACGTCCTCCGGCTGACGGGAGCGCTCCCGTCCCCGGACGTAGGGCACGATGCAGTAGGAGCAGAAATTGTTGCAGCCGTACATGACCGACACCCAGGCCTTGAGGGAGTTGGTGCGGGAGACGGGGATGCCCTCGGCGATGGAGCCGGCGCTGTCCTCCACAGCAAAGACCCGCTTACCGGTCTTTAAGACCCGCAGCAGCAGCTCCGGAAATTCCCACAGGTGATGGGTGGAAAAGACGCCGTCCACATGGGGGTAGGAATGGCGGATCCGCTCGGACACCGCCGGCTGGCCCATCATGCAGCCGCAGAGGAAGATTTTTTGTCCGGGATGGCGGCGTTTGGTGTGGACCAGAGCGCCCACGTTGCCGAAGACCCGCTGCTCCGCGTGCTCCCGGATGGCGCAGGTGTTCAGAACGATAACGTCGGCACCCTCCTCCGTGTCGGTCAGGCCGTAGCCCGCCTCCACCAGCATACCGCGGATGCGCTCGGAATCCGCCTCATTCTGCTGGCAGCCGTAGGTATCCACAAAGGCCGTGGGAACGATGCCCCGGTCGGCCCAGTATTCTCTGATCTCGCCGCAGAATTCCGACTGACGGTGTAATTCCTCGGGAGAAATGACGGTGGTTTTTGTCTGCAAGGGAGAAGCCTCCTTTGAAAGTAATTCGATGTGGATGGAAAAATGAACAGTGAATCGTCGTAGGGCACGTCGACCCCGGCGCGCCGTCCGCACAGCGCCAGAAGCAAAGAATGAACAGTGAATAGTGAATAGTGAACAGTGAATAGTGAATAGTGAATAACTGAGGTGTCTGCTTCGCAGACAAATTCAAATACGCGGCACGCCCGGTGGTCGTGCCCTACGACGCCAAACAGCACCTGCATCCGTAGGGCACGACGACTCTGTCGTGCCATCCGCGTAAGCGGAAAGCGGTATCACAGAACAAATCTGTACACAGTCAGTGGTGCCTGCCAGGGCGGGCAAGGGTCGTCCGCCCCTACAGTGGGGTGCGATTCTTTGACTGTAGGGCGCGACCCCGGCGCGTCATCCGTTTATGCCGCGTCCACGGTCCGTTCGACCCGTTCCGGGGACAGGCCCGTCAGGAACATTCCCGGGGCATAGAAGACGGTGGGGTGATTCTTTCTCATTTACTCTATTTGACCCTCTCAAAGTACCAGAGTAACAGCAGGTCCGTCACCTCGCCGTAGGACTGGACGCCGGATTCGACGGAAAAGCTCTTCAAATAGGTATCATAGACCTTGTCCGTGACCTCGGCGGCGGTGTCGCTGCGCAGGGAGGCGTAATACTCCGTGGCGTTGTACCAGTCGGTCTTGATGGCCGGATCGGTGGCAGCCCAGACCTCGGCGGCGGCGTCCCGGTCCTTGGAGGCCAGGGCGTTATAGCAGTAGCGGAAGGCGGAGTAGTAGCCCGAATACCGGAATTCCGGCAGGGTATTGGCGGCGCAGGCCAAAAAAGCGGCGAAATTCGCCTCATCCTCCTTGGCAAAGGCCATACGGTGTCCGATCTCGTGACACATGGTAAAGGGCATGGAGGCCGAATGGGTGTAGGTGCTGACGCAGCTTTCGCCGGTCAGACAGATAAACACGCCGGTCATGCCCACCTTGGCCTGCAGGGAACTGCTCAGGAGCCGCTTTACCCGCACCGTCGAGCCGTCGAAGCAGTCCATGGACTGGGAGAGGGTCTCGTAGCCGTTGCCCGCCGCCGCAGCCAGGGTGTCGAAGTCGTAAGCGGCCATGACGCCGTTTTCGTCCCGATCCACCTGTCCGGACAAAGCGCCAGCCTGAGCGCCGAAATAGAGGGTGGCCTCCTTCAGCTCCGCCACGGTGAACTGGCGGTCGGACAGGCCCAGCCGCTCCCGCATGGGGGGCGCGTAGTAGTTCAGGCCCCAGATGCCGACAAAGGCGGTCAGAAGGATGCAGACGCTCAGCAGCACCCCCGTCACCCAACGCACCATCCGTCGGCGGACAATGGCGCGAATGAGCGTGATGAAAAACCACAGCACCAGCGCAGCCAGCAGCACCTCGCACAGGGCAAAGGGCACGACGGAGGTGACGGCGGCCAGGACGCCCGTCACGCTGCGGGAGAATTCGGGATAAAAGGCGAAGACCACGCCGCCGAAGAACTTGGCTGCCAGCACCATCAGGCCGGTCAGCAGCAGAAGCCCTCCACAGGCGGTCAGCCGCAGGATCGTTTTTGTCATAATATACTCCTCATAGGGGCGGACGATTTTTGTCCGACCTAAGTTGCCGGAGGCAACTTCTTGACTAAGGGCTAAGGACTAAGGGTGAATGA
>CAMFZO010000088.1 GCA_946006895.1 uncultured Clostridia bacterium
CCCTGACACGCAGTGCGACTCAAAAGGACGCTTTTGAAAAGCCGTCGGAGCAAAACCACTCTGCCGACAGCAACAGCGAGTTGCTTGCTTTTCCGAAACCGAGAATGTATAATGCCCGTGAGGTGATGATTGTAATGGAAGCAAAAAACGTGATCTATGAGCTGCGGACCAAACACGGCTTCTCTCAGGATGAGCTTGCAGAGAAGATCCATGTGACCCGTCAGGCCGTATCCCGTTGGGAAACCGGTGAGACCGTGCCAAATACAGAAACGCTGAAGCTGCTGTCAAAGCTGTTTGACGTTTCGATCAATACGCTTCTGGGTTCTCCGAGGAAGCTGATCTGCCAATGCTGCGGCATGCCCCTCGAAGATGCTTTTATCAGCAAAGAGCCTGACGGCACCTTGAATGAAGAATATTGCAAGTGGTGCTACTCCGACGGCAAATTCGTTTACACAAGTCTTGAAGAGCTGACCGATTTTCTTGTTGTGCATATGTCAAACGAAAACTGGCCTCCTGAGCAGGCGCGCGCCTATTTCGAAGCACAGCTTCCGACGCTGAACCACTGGAAGCAGCCGGAGAAACGAGAGGAAAAACCATGATCCGTATTCTATTCGTCTGCCACGGCAATATCTGCCGCAGTCCCATGGCGGAGTTCATTATGAAGGACCTGGTGCGGCAGCGCGGTCTGGAGGAACAGTTTGAGATCGCCAGCGCCGCCACCACGGACGAGGAGCTGGGCAAGCCGGTCTATCCGCCGGTGCGGGAGCTTCTGCGGCAGCGGGGTCTTTCCTGCAAGGGCAAAACCGCCTGGCAGCTCCGTTCCTCGGACTATGACCGCTACGACCTGTTTGTAGGGATGGATGGCGAAAACCGGCGGGATATGCTCCGTCTCTTTTCCGGCGACCCGAAAGGCAAGGTGTCCCTGCTGCTGGACTACACCGCCCGTCCCCGTGACGTGGCCGATCCCTGGTACACCCGGAATTTTCACGCTGCCGAGGCCGATATTGACCGTGGCTGTGCCGCACTTTTAGAGCATCTGCAAGAAAAAATGACCCTCGGATTTTAACATCCGAGGGCGTTTTTGTAAGCGCGGAGTGAAATGAAAAGCCGCACTCACAGTCTCCCCTACAGCCAGGGAGGAAAAGGAGATGTGCAGCCTATGTAATACTGATTCTTGATTAAACAGTTTAATCAAGAATCAGTATCAATAGAAAAATACTTATTTATCAAGTTTTCGTTCGCCGGTTTCTCCGGAAATCTGATAAAAAGCCTTTCTATTGCAAAAGGTCCGGTAAATTTTCCGGCGGTCGGGCCACAATTCCGAATGGAAACCGGCAGAGAAGAACGCACTTCCCTGCCGGACTGTTTTTATTAGGCCTCGCAGTAGGCCTTTGCGGTCTTTGCCGCCAGACGGGCGTTGTTGTAGACCAGCTGGATGTTGGACTCCAGACTGTTGCCGCCGGTCAGATCCTTGACCTTTGCCAGGAGGAAAGGCGTGGTCTCCTTGCCGTGAATGCCCTGCTCCTTTGCCTCGCGGATGGCTTCGTCAATGGCGCCGTTGATGACAGCGGCGTCCATGGAATACTCCTCGGGGATGGGATTGGTCACCAGCATGCCGCCCCGCAGACCCAGCTCGTGCTGCGTCTTGAATGCCTTTGCCAGCTCCTCGGGGGTGTCGATCTCATAGTCCACGCTGAAGCCGGAGTGACGGGTATAGAAAGCGGGCAGCTCCTTGGTACCGTAGCCGATGACGGGAACGCCGTGGGTCTCCAGGTATTCCAGGGTCAGGCCCAGGTCCAGAATAGACTTGGCACCGGCGCAGACGACCATGACGGGGGTAGAGGCCAGCTCTTCCAGGTCGGCGGAGATGTCCATGGTGGTCTCAGCGCCGCGATGCACGCCGCCGATGCCGCCGGTGGCAAAGACCTTGATGCCTGCCATGTGGGCGATGATCATTGTGGTGGTGACGGTGGTGGCGCCGTCCTCTCCGCGGGCGCACAGGACAGCCAGGTCGCGGCGGGAGGCCTTGGCGATGGCGGTGCCCTTCTTGCCGAAGTATTCGATCTCTTCCTCGGTCAGACCGGCTTTGAGGCGGCCGCCGATGATGGCGATGGTGGCGGGCACAGCGCCGTTTTCACGGATGATGCGTTCAACTTCCAGTGCAGTCTGGACGTTCTGGGGATAGGGCATACCATGGGAAATGATGGTGGATTCCAGAGCAACGACAGGCTTACCTGCCGCAAGGGCCTCGGCGACTTCGGGTTTGACGTCCAGGAATTTGTTCAGCATGATAATATCCTCCTAAAATTGATGTGACGGAAAGGCTCCGTCCTTATTGACTTTCGTTGATTTTCCTGCGGACCGTGTCCGGCGACAGGGCAGGGTTGATGGTCTCGCCGCTCTCCACTGCGATGGCTGCTGCGGCGGCTGCCGCCTTTGCCGTTTCCTGCAGATCCGTGCCCTCAAGGTAGGCCCAGGCCAGCGCCGCCATAAAGGCATCGCCTGCGCCTGTGGCGTTTTTCATTTCCGCCGGGAAGCAGGGCTGCCGGAGCATCTGATGCCGGTCCGCCGCAAGAACGCCCTCCGTTCCCAGGGAGATGAACACCCGGTGCAAGCCCGTGTCCAACAGCGTCTGCGCTGCTTTTTCCAGGCTCTCATCGTCGGTGATCTGCACGCCGGACAAAAGCTCCGCCTCAATGCGGTTGGGCTTAAGGGTGTGGAGCTTGCCCAGGATGGGCCGCAGCTTCTCCGCCTTAGCCGTGGAGACCGGGTCGGCAAAGATCGGTGCAGTGCAGTGGTCGGCCAGATAGCGCAGGGATTCGGCGGGGATGTTGGTATCCGTCACCACCACCTGGGCGTTGTTCAGCATCGGAAGGTTCGCCGCCAGATAAGCCGGCGTGATGCGGGCGCAGATCTCCATGTCCGACATGGCCAGAGCCATATCCCCGTCGCAGTCGTTGAGGAACAGGTAGGTAGGCGTCGCGCCGCCGGGTATCTGCAGGGCGTGGCTGATGTCGATTCCCAGCTCTCCGCAGGAAGCGGCGATCCGCTGGGCGTATACATCGTCACCGAACGCGGTCAGGAAGCGCACGTCAATCTCCAGAAGGCTCAGGTTGTGGGCGATATTCCGCCCGACACCGCCCAAACTCAGCCGTACCTTGCCGGGGTTGGAATCCTTCGGCACCAGAGGCGCAAAGGACCGTCCACCGATGTCGATGTTCACGCCGCCCACCACGACGGCATAGGAGCCGGTGCGCAGGACATAGCCTTTGCCGGCGATATATCCCTTTTTCATCAGGTTGGAAATGTGCACCGCCACGGAGGACCGGGTGATACCGGCCAACTGCGCCAGCCGTTCCTGTGAGATCATGGGGTCGGCCTCGATCCATTGGAGGATCTGACGTTCTCTCTGCGTCATGGGCTCACCTTCCTTTCGCGTTTATTATATACTGCCGCTTGCAGAATGTCAATAGAAAATCTAAAGAAAAATTAAGAAAATAATCATTTGTTTATTTCATTCCAGGAAATAGGAAAATTTTCCGGCTCGCCCGGTTCACACAACTGCTTTTCCAGCCAGATAACGTCGTACCACTGCCCCAGCTTGAAGCCTACCTGCCGGTAGACCGCCGCCTGCCGGTAGCCCAGAGCCTCATGGAACCGGACGGAAGCGGTGTTGGCGGAGGTGACGACGGCAAAGACCTTGCGGACGCCCTGGGCGCGCAGTATATCCTCGATGCGGGCGTAGAGCTGCCGCCCCACGCCTCTGCCGCGGACGGAGGCGTCGAGATAGCAGGAGATCTCCGCGTTCCAGGCGTAGGCGGCCCGTTCAAAGGCCCGTCCGGCGTAGGCATAGCCCAGCACCCTGCCCGCTTCCTCCCAGATCAGCCAAGGGTAGACGGCAATATGCTCCTCCAGGCGGCGGGTGAATTCCTCCACGGTGGGCGTTATGTATTCAAAGCTCACCGCTGTATTCCGGACAAAATCATCATAGATTTCCAACATGGCGGGAACATCTGCCGCCACAGCGCGTCGAATGGACATAGTAACACCTTCTTCATAGGGATTTTACCACACTGGAGTGGTTCGCGCAAGTTTTTCGCCGGAAGCCGCCCTTGCGCCGACGTCACTTATTTGCTATACTATATTAAAATATCAGAAAATGAAAGGAGGCGGAGGCGGATGCTCCGCTGGAAACACATCTCTCTTGGTACGCGGGTGGTCAAGACCGCCATCGCCGTAACCCTGTCGGTCTTCCTGATCCGCTTTTTTACCACCGACGACCTTTCGGTCTTTTACGCGGCCTTTGGCGCACTGATCGCCATGGACACGACCTTCTCCAATTCCCTCCGTCAGGGACTGACCCAGTTGATCGGTGTGCTGGCAGGCACGGTCATGGGCTATCTGTCGGTGCTGCTGTTCCCGTCCATGACGCCTGCCTGGATGGCAGGTCTGGGCGTGCTGCTGCTCATTGTCCTGTGCAACGCCCTGAAGCTGTCCTTCTCCGCGTCGCTTTCCTGTATTATTTTCCTCTCGGCCTGTCTGACGCCGACGGACGATATTGTCCGCGACTCTCTGTTCCGCCTGCGGGACTCCTCCCTGGGCATCGGCATCGCTCTGGCGGTCAACGCCCTGATACGGCCCTACAACAACAAAAAGCGTATCCTCGCCCTGCTGGGAACGCTCCGCGCACAGATTCCCAGTGATATTGCGGAGATCGTCGTAAGGGAGCAGTTTCCCGATCTGCAGGAGTCCATTGCGCTGCTGCGGCGGGTGGACCGGGAGCTGAGCCTATACCACAGCCAGCACTTTTTCCACCGCAAGCATGACGACGAGGCCCTGCTGCGGGGCTGCTACCAGTTGGCCCAGCGGATGCTGCAGGAGATGGAGGCCATCTGCGGCATGGACTGTCTGGGCGATCTGGCCATGGAAAATGCCGCCGTCATGCAGGAGCTTGGCATGGAGCTGCCGGAGGCCGGTCTGCCCGAACGCAAATGTACCCGCCACGACACCATTGTGATGAATTACCATTTGGATAAGCTCCTCAGCGCCTATCAATACCTGGGCGAAATGATGAAGCTGGCATAAAGCGATCCCCTCCGGCATAGGTTTCGTCGGAGGGGATTATTTTGAATTACATCGACCTTGCACTGCGCCGTGCAGGCGCTGCGGATATGATCGACTTTCAGACCCGCGAGGGGCTTTTCCCGTCAGGCCAGGAGGATGCTCTGACGCTGCAGCGCCTGACGCCCTATCTTCTGGGCTATGAGCGCTACATGGTCAAGCCGGGCGATACCTTTTACCGTCTGGCGCGGCAATTCGGCACCACGGTCCGGGCCATCGTCACCGCCAACCCCGATCTGGATCCCCGGCGGCTTTCCGTGGGGCAGTATCTTATCATACCCTTCGGCTTTCCCGTGGTACCGACGGACCTGCCCTTTACCTCGGAGCTGCTGGCGCTTTGCATCCACGGCCTGACGGTGCGCTATCCGTTCCTGTCCCAGCGGCGCATCGCCGTCACCGCCTACGGTCGGCCCGTGACGGTACTGAAGCTGGGAAACGGCCCGCGCTCCGTCCTCTACAACGCCAGCCACCACGCCAACGAGTGGATCACCACACCGGTTTTGATGAAATTTCTGGAGGATTACGCCCGGGCCGTCTCGGAGGGCGGCAGGATCTTCGACCTGGACGCAGCGGAACTGTTCCGATCGGTTCAACTCTACATGGTCCCCATGGTGGATCCGGACGGGGTGGACCTGGTGACCGGCGCCATCGCCCCCGGCAGCGAGGAATACCGGGCAGCCGAGGAGATCGCCGCTTTCTTTCCCTCGATTCCCTTCCCCGACGGCTGGAAGGCCAACCTTCGCGGCGTGGACCTGAATCTCAACTATCCTGCCGGGTGGGAGCAGGCGCGGGAAAACAAATTTGCCCTGGGCTTTGACCGTCCCGCGCCACGGGACTATGTGGGGCAGGCGCCCCTGGACCAGCCGGAAAGCACCGCCATGGCCGAGCTGACCCGTCTGGTGGACCCAGCCATGACCCTCTCCTATCACACCCAGGGAGAGGTCATTTACTGGAAATTTTTGGATATGGAGCCGGAAGGGGCACGGGCCTTGGGCCAGCGGTTTGCCCGGGTCAGCGGCTATGCGCTGGAGGATACGCCCTATGCCTCGGGCTTTGCAGGCTACAAGGACTGGTACATCCAGGTTTTCGACCGTCCCGGCTACACCATCGAGGCCGGTCTGGGAGGGAATCCCCTGCCCCTGTCCCAGTTTGATTCCATCTATGAGCGCAATCTCGGCATCCTCGCCCTGGGCCTGCAATACGGCGGCGGTGGCTGAGCTTCTCTGCGGAAAAGGCAGGACCCTCCGAAACCGGAGGTCCTGCCTTGTTTGGTCCGGGGCGTCGGCAAACAGCCTCGTGAAAGGATCTGCAGAAGGTATGATACGCACTGCCTGTCTCTTATACACATCTGACGCTGCCCGACGAAGGCTTAGGTGT
>CAMFZO010000089.1 GCA_946006895.1 uncultured Clostridia bacterium
CGTTCCTCCGGGATATGGGGTGTACCGACGCATCCTAAAAATGTACCCATTCCAGTCTCCTCTCTGACGCACAGCAGCGCTAACATTTTACAGTATATTTGTGCTCGGAGTTATCATACAGCGATGCGAAAAGAGAAAGAATAGTCTATAGGTCAAGCACTTGACTTGTGGGCTACGGCTCTGGCCAGAAAACTCTCCGGGGATTTTGGAAAAAATACAGATGGATTCAACAGAGACACAAGGAGCCTGCTGGGTCCATGCTGTGTTTTTTACTTGACAAACTGAACATTTGTTCTATTATAAGAATAGGGGAATCCGTTAGAGGAGGATCTCGGCTTCAAGAGGGGAGGGGTACCGGCATGAAAAAAGTATATGTCCGTGTCACGTCCGACTTTGATGCCACAGGCTACATGCAGCCAAAGAGCATCGTCTGGACGAACGGCAAAATATTTCCCATCGAGAGCATCCGGGACTTCCGCCCTGCCGAATCCGTTGGGAACTTCCGCAGTGACTGCTATACGGTAGTCGTGGGCGGGCAGGAGCGGCACCTCTTTTTCGAGAAAGTGGACCCGCTGTTCACTGGCCGAATCGGGCGCTGGTACGTGGAAGTCCCGAGCTGACAGAAAGGAGTGGGGGATGCAACATCGCGATACGGAACAAAAGCCCCGTGCCTACTGCTGCATCGATCTCAAGTCCTACTACGCCTCCTGCGAGGCCATCGACCGGCGGCTGGACCCTCTGACCACCAACCTGGTGGTAGCGGACGCCAGCCGGACGGATTCCACCATCTGTCTGGCGGTGTCGCCTGCCCTGAAGGCCCTTGGTGTCCCCGGCCGGCCCCGGCTGTTTGAGGTCAAGCAGAAGGTGGAGCAGATCAACGCCGAACGGCTGCGGACGGCGGTCCGCTGTGGGAAAGCCGGCACGAAGGACGGAAAGCCCTGTTTGATCGGCGAATCCTTTGACGCCCATGCACTGGCGGCAGACCCCGCTCTGGCGCTGTCCTTTATCACGGCCACTCCGAGAATGGCAAGGTACATGGAAGTGTCATCGAAAATCTACGCCATTTATCTGCGGTTCCTCTCTGAAAAGGACATCCACGTCTACTCCATCGATGAGATCTTCTCGGATTTGACCCCTTACCTGAAGACCTACCACATGACCGCCCGGGAACTGGTGAAGACCATGATCCGGGAGGTGCTGTACGAAACGGGCATTACCGCCACCGCAGGCATTGGCACCAATCTCTATCTCTGCAAGGTGGCACTGGATATTTCCGCCAAGCAGGTGCCTGCCGACACGGACGGCGTCCGCATTGCGGAGCTGGACGAAAGCTCCTTCCGGTATCTGCTGTGGGACCACAGGCCCCTGACGGACTTCTGGCGCATCGGCCCGGGCACTGCCGCGCGGCTGGAGCGCCACAACATCCGCACTATGGGAGAGTTGGCCCGCGCTTCTTTTTATGAAGAAGAGTGGCTCTACAAAACCTTCGGCATCGACGCGGAGATCCTGATCGACCACGCATTTGGCATCGAACCCTGCACCATCCGGCACATCAAGGAGTACCGCCCATCGTTCAACAGTATCTGTGAAGGGCAGGTGCTGCCATGCCCATACTCCTATGAAAAAGCCCGGATCATCGTCCGGGAGATGGTGGATTCCCTGGTGTTCCAGCTGGTGGAGCGGAAAGCAGTGACGGATTCCCTGACCCTGTCCATCAGCTACGACAGGGAAGCAGTGGACAGCGGCAGCTACCAGGGAGAAACCTATATCGACCACTACGGCCGGAAGATTCCCGTAGGCGCACATGGCACAGCGAAGCTGGATGCCCCGTCCAACTTGAGTAGCCAGCTTATGGCGGCCGTCGTGGAGCTATACGAGCGTATCACAGACAATCGACTCACCATACGCCGGGTAATGCTCAATGCCAACCGTATTTTTCCGGATACCGGCGTCGTTCAGATGGATCTGTTTACCGATACGGCCAAATTGGAGAAGGAAAAGAGACTGCAGGAGACCATGCTGGCTATCAAAAAGAAGTACAGTAAGAACGCCATTCTGAAAGGCGTGAACTTTGAGGAAGGCGCCACCATGCGAGAGCGGAACAACCAAATCGGCGGACACAAAAAGTGAGCACAGGGGTGCACGGCGATGATGGATTATCTGAATTCAAAGGAAGCGCGGGAGACCGCGCGGAAATACGCGGACATCCTTCACGCCGCCCGCCCAGCAAGTGAGGAATCTTTGCGAAAGCATCCACGGATGCCGCTGGAGAATCGGGCGAAGATTTTCTCCCCCTTTGCCGCGCTTCGCGGATATGAACAGGAAATCGCCCGGGAAGGCTGGAAAATGCGGCGCGTGGAGCGCCCAACTCCCTCAGAGGGGGAAATCGAGAAGCTGTCTGCCAAGCTGGCCCAGGTAATGAAAGGCATGGAAGTCCAACTCTTCTATTTTCAAGAGGATACGGCAGACCGGTCTGACAGGCATATGGGATGCTATTGTGAGATCGTCGGCAAGGTAGAGGCGGTAGACCCCGTGGCTCAAACGATCCGGATTAACGGGCAAGTGATCCCATTTGCGGATATACAGGATGTCGCAGGGAGCATGATCCTCGGCGAGGAGAATATCCGTGATTTCCTATTGAGTGAGGAATGGAAGAGAACATCGTCTAAACGCGAGAGTGAGAAGTGATTGAGCTTTGCCATGGGTCTTTTTGTATCACCTATTATCTAGGACAAAGGTAACTGATATGTAATGACCTTTGTCAAGAGGCAAAATGCCCCCAACAGCGGTCACCGCAAATATTTTTTTCGGAAGGCATCTTGAAAGAGCTCTGGGTATCAGTTCCCGGCATTGGCCACTCTGATATTCGTGGATTCGGATTTCTCCTTACCTACAGGTCAATGGTCCGCCGAGAGCGCTACCGTCTATTGTCGTGGGTCACAATTCTGTGCCATCATAGTTACGTCGTAGATCACTCAAACCTTGAAAAGCCAAAGCTCCTTCAAGATGCCTTCCGATTTTTTAATATACCTTCTCCCAGCGCATACTGAGCGAAGAACCTAAGTTCGTGCAGAAACGAAGGACTGCAGAAAAATGACTTTGCGTCGTGTCTACCTTTTGTTTCGCCCTCTGGAACGGCCAGACCTGACACCACCTGCAAATACAGGCTTTTCAAGGCATGGGAACACTGTGTCTACTTTCAAAAACGAAATTTGGCAAAAAATATTGCCAGTGTCTATTTTTGAAAAAGCAACCTCTCAAAAAATAACTTTCATGTCCACTTTTGAAAAACAAAGCAAAAAATAAATATTTTTTGTGTCCACTTTTCTTGACAAGTACAGAGTTTTTCCATAGCTTTTAAAATCCGACTGAACAAAATTCTAAAAACAGACTGAATGAAAACAAAAAATATGACTGAATGGAGTTGTAAAATCCAACTGAATAGACTATAATAGACTCAGCTTATAGTCGAGGTGAGCGTTTATGGATAAGCAGAACTATAAACCCCGAGTCATTGACGCGAAGGTTAAGGAATATCTGTCGGCCTTTGGAGCCGTTTGTATTGAGGGACCCAAGTGGTGCGGAAAGACATGGACTTCCTCCTATCACAGTAAAAGTGAAATCTACATCGGCGATCCTGCCAACAACTTTCAGAATCGTCAGCTGGCCGAATTGTCTCCCGCTCTGGTTCTGGACGGTGAAACTCCGCGCCTGATCGACGAGTGGCAGGAGGTTCCTCCTATTTGGGATGCTGTACGCTACAAGGTGGATCAGGTTGCAGAAAAGGGACAATTCATTCTGACTGGTTCTGCTACTCCAAACCACAAAGGTATTCTGCACAGTGGCGCAGGCCGTATTGCCAAGCTGCGGATGCGCCCCATGTCGCTATATGAGTCTGGGGATTCCTGCGGGAAGGTTTCTTTGGAAAAACTGTGCCATGGCGAGTTGGTCCCTGTATTAACCGGCGAAGTGGACCTGAAAAAGCTGATCGAGCTGATTGTCCGCGGCGGTTGGCCTGGCAGTTTGGGATTGCCTATTGAGCAGGCTGCTCTGCTTCCTTTGGAATACCTCAACGCCGTTATCGACGATGATGTGTACCGCATCGACGGCGTGAAGCGCGATACATCCAAGATGCGTCTGCTGCTGCGATCTCTAGCCCGTAACGAAAGTACCACCGTCACCAATAAGACCTTAACAAAAGACATCAAGGCTGTGGATGATGAGGATATCGATTCCAATACGGTGTCTGCTTATCTGGATATTTTCAAGCGGTTGTTTATTACGGACAATCAGCCGCCATTCTCCTCCGGCATTCGTTCCTCTGTCCGCATCAAGCAGGCTGAAAAGCGGCATTTCTCCGATCCTTCTCTGGCCTGCGCGTTGCTGAAGGCTACTCCTGCCGGATTGATGGGCGATTTGGAGACACTCGGTTTCCTGTTTGAGGCCCTGTGTGAGCGTGATCTTCGAATCTATGCGGAATCTTTCGGAGCAAATCTGTATCACTATCAGGACTATAAGAATCAGGAGATTGATGCTGTTATTGAACTGTCTGACGGTCAGTGGTGTGCTGTTGAAATCAAATTGGGCGCCAACCAAATCGACGCTGCCGCAGCTAACTTGCTGGAGATAAAAAGGCAAATTTCGGAAGATCCCAAGGGAAAGCCCCCTGCGGTTCTCTGCGTCTTGTGCGGCATGGCAAATGCCGCATATCAGCGGCCGGATGGGGTGTTTGTGGTTCCGGTTACGGCGTTAAAAAACTAATGATTTGATTCCTGCAGAATTGAAAAAAGATGCTCTGGAACTTGAATTGCACAAGCATCTCCAAAGTTGGGAGCACGAAATTCAAAAACAAGGAAAGTGCTTCCTCCCCACTCCTAAAGGCAGGGGCCTCCGTAGCCAAAATTCAGGATGAATTATGGCTCTTCGTGTATAGTTGTGGTTCGAAAATGGCATCAAGCCTTACAGCCACAAGGGCTTAGGGGTTTTGGATGTCTGCCCGGTAATGAAATCGGAAAATTCGAGCACACAAGGTACACCATATCGAGCATATTTTGGATGTTGGGGGACTGTTCCCGGCGGGAACGACAGATGCTTCTTGGTACCACCAATAAGGGCGGCACCGTGACCGAGAGCAAGACCGAAGCCACAACCTCCACCGTCACTAATAAGGACGGCTCCACTACGGAAACCAAGCAGGAGACCACGACCACCTCCGACGGCGTGAAGAGCGAGGGCACCACCGTCACCCAGATCCAGAAGGACGGCACCGTGACCTCCAAGGAGACCGTGAAGGCCTCCGACAGCACCGGCACCACTGCCACCAAGACCACCACTCTGGACGCCAAGGGCAATGTCACCACTGCCGCCGAGGCTGTGGTGTCTGCCAAGGCCGTCACCGAGGCCACCAAGACCGGCGGGGCTGTGACCATCCCCTTAGACGTTACCGCTACCAAGAGCGCCAGCACCGCTCCCACCGTGTCTGTCAGCGTGCCCAAGACCGCTGAGAGCGTGAAGGTGGAGCTCCCCGTGCAGAACGTGACCCCCGGCACCGTGGCTGTCATTGTGAATGCCGACGGCACCGAGAAGATCGTGTCCACCTCTATGGTCACCGAGAACGGCGTAGCCTTGACCCTGGACGGCAGCGCTACTGTGAAGCTGGTGGACAACTCCAAGAGCTTCTCCGATGTGCCCGAGACCAACGTGTTCTACAACGAGATCAGCTCCCTGAGCGCCCGTGAGATCATGATCGGCAAGACTGGGGACAAGTTCGATCTGCATAACAGTGTGACCCTGAACCAGATCGCCAACGTGGCCGGCCGTATCATTGGCGCTGTGGACGTCAAGAACTTCAACGCCGGCGTGGCCTGGGGCCAGACCGGCGGTCTGAAGACCGGCAACGTGTCTGCCACCCGCGGCGACGTGTTGAAGGCTCTGTACATCGCGGCCGGTTCTCCCGCGGTGGAGGATACCGGTATTCTGGCCCGCTTCAAGGACAGCGCCAGCATCCCCGCCGACATGACTGCCATCGCGGCCTGGGCTGCCCAGAACGGCATCCTGAAGGGCAACACGGACGGCGCTGCTGGCCTGAGCAAATATGTCTCCCGCGGTCAGGCCTGCGCTCTGGCTGGCCGGACGATGGGTACCCTGGCGTAAAATCCGACCTGAATCTTTGCGAAATCATCTTAATAAAGGCACTGGCAGCCATCATGGCTGCCAGCGTCTTAGCCAGAGTTTGAATTATTCGGCATATTAGTGTACGCAGAACAAGTAACGATCCTGAGCCCCACACAAGGGAACCCAGGATCGTTACTTTTTTGCGTCATCTGCGGATAAGGCTTGATCAACAACACGATTGAGAAAGCCATTTAGAGATTCACCACGTTGAGCTGCGTGCTCCTGAAGTACTTGCTTTTTGCCTTTGGGAACACGAAATTGAATTAGTTCAAACTTTTCTCTGTCTCTTATACACATCTGACGCTGCCGACGAAGGCTTAGG
>CAMFZO010000090.1 GCA_946006895.1 uncultured Clostridia bacterium
CGGCAGCGGCAATCCGCATCATACCCTCCGCCATGGCCAGACGGATCGGATCGGTTTGCAGCGCTTCGCAGCGACCAAGCGCACTCAGTGCGTACTGGCGGAGTTCCTCTACGGCGTTCTGCTGAACATCGCTCAGTTTTTCACCGGTCATCACTTCGGAGCTTCCGGCATCATAAGGAGCGTTAAAACCAATGCTGGATATTCCGACCAGGTACCCCGCAGAGCTGTCGTTTTTGCCCACGCACTGGATTTTCAATGTGTGCACGCCACCGGTGAGATGTACACTTTCTGCAACATCACTATTCATTCCGACGGCAGTGCTGAAGCTGTCGATCACATCGCCAACCGGTACATCGTCGATAAAGAGCCGGAATTGACCGAAGTCTCCGGCCACCGTATAATCCGTCTTGATCGTATAATTGCCGTCGGCCGGCAGCTCGATCGAGAATTCTGCCGCGGAATTATTCGCTCCCTGGAAATAGAGGTGTGCATTACGATACCAAATATAGGTTGCAACCCATCCGAGATCCTGCGTTGCGACATCGCCGCTGGTTTTGTTTTCCAACAGGTTCGTAACACCGCCATAGAACGCACCGACCTCTTTTTGGGTCGAGAAGCGGAGGTAGTCAATGCCGACCAGGTTGCCTCCGGAACCCGCGTTTTTGCCCGCGCCGGACACAGTTACCGTGTGTCTGCCCGCGGTCAGTTCAATATTATACGCCTTTTCAACATCGCCGGTTACCGTTCCCGGTATATATCCGTCGACATTCTTCAGCACAGTCTTGCCGTCAATGCTGACGTTAAACTTACCGAAATCACTTGCAACGGTATACGCAAGCTCCAGCATATAGGTATCATCTGCCGGGATATCAAGCTCAAACTCCACGGAGCCGGTTTCTCCGGCGTTCCAGACGAGATGGCTGTTTTTATACCATGTATAGTGTTCGTTGCAGAAGACATCCAAACCCTGCACTATCGGCTCAGAGGTCAGACCGTCCGTAGTTTTGATCGCTGCAAGCAGATCGTCGCAGCCGCCAAAGAAGCAACTGTTGTCAGCCTTCTCTGCCCGGGTAAACTGCAGATAATTGATGCCCATAAAATAACCGGCGGACGCATTGTTTTTGCCAACACATAGTATCTTCAAAATGTGCGCACCCGGCGTCAGCGTAACAGTACCGAGGGCCGTTTCCATCACGTCCAGGCTGCCGTAGGTATCCACTTTGCCCACCAGAACGTCATCAATATAAAATTCAAAAATGCCATAGTCCGGGGCAGTCGTCAGGGAGGCGTCGAATTGATACTCGCCGCCCTCCGGGATTTCCAGGAGATATTGCACATACTTTTCCCGCGACGTGTTCGCCCAGTAGTAGTTTACGCCGCCGTACCACTTCGTATTGAACCCCTCACCGTAGAAGCCCATTCCCTGATTATAGGGCCGGTTCGACGTATTCCCGGCAAGTTCACGTGCACCAAGATAGCTGCCCGGATAGAATAGCGAAGGACCGGAAAGCAAATCATCGTTAAAAATGCGGTCGCTGATTTCCGGCTGTAAGTGCTTGTCGGAGGTGTCCTTTGTCAGATAGAAGAAAGTTGTTGCTGCGTAGTGATCCACCGTCTCATCAAAGTATTTTTCAATGTTCGCTTCCAGAGAAGACTGGAAGCAAATATTGTCCAGCACATGGATACGGTAATTTACCTTGTCGCCGTGTCCCTGCACCTGCTTGTCGCCGGTGGAAGGATAACCATTGCACAGCGGTTGACCGCAGTACGGATAGTCAAAAAGCTGCGATCCGCACCAAGCGTAACAGAAGTAGTCTTCCGAACCGGTGCCGAACCAGGTGGGGAATTTTTCGCCGTCAATGAAGAACTTTTCGTCGCCCTCGCCCCACCAGATACCGTCAACGATCTGGTAAATATGCAGACTTGTGCCCACATAACGTCCTTTGCCCTCAATGGAGAGCATCTGAGCATCCGGCGTGCGGTCATCGGTGCGGGCATAGCAGCGCTGCCAGTTGGCATGGAAGCGTGTCAGCGTATTGGCCTGCTCCTCGGTCAGGTCCTCTGTGCGGTAGACCGCCTTGACCGGCCTTGCCGTATCGGAGCCGTTGGTCAGCGTGATCTTTGCGCTGTTGAATGGCATATACCATTTGGTATACATGATCCCGTCGTCACTCAGACCATAAGCCGCGTTATCAAAGCTCTGGTCATAGAGGCCGTAATGAATGCCAAAGAAATCCGCCACCGGCATACTGACCGCCGGAGTGTCGGAACCGTCCCAGTACATCTCGATCATCCAGTCCGTCAGGGCTTTCTGCTTGTCCAGCTCATCCTTCGGAATGTCGAGCTTCAGGGAGGAAGCGCTGATCGCTCCGGCCGAAGTCTTTTCAAAAAGCGTCACCGTCTCGCCGGCCTTGACCTCACCGTCAAAGCAGGTCGTGCCGGCAGGGACAGATGCATCCGCCAGAATGGCGTTGGCTTCCTCAAGTGCCTGGCGGTTTTCTTCGCTCATCGGCCACGCGAATGATTCAACAGAAGCTCCGTCCTCCAAATCGTAATAGCCGATAATATAATAGAAGCCGGAATTCTCCTGCTCGATGCCAACTTCGATCTTGCAGGATTCGTTGTAAGTGATCGGCACGAACAGATTAATACCGCCGAGGTATCCCTCTGCAAACTGCTCAGATTCCTGTTCATTTGCACGCAGCGAAAGCTCTCCGAGTCCTTCAAAGGCTGACCCGTAAATGAAATCCGCCATCTGCGTTTCCACAGTCAGCACGCCGTCGATCCAGATGCGCATCGTCCCCGTCCAATAAGTCGGGATCCAGATACGGTTGATATAGCCGGGACCCTCCAGATCCGCCAGTACACGGTAGTTCCCTTCCTGCCGGACAAATCTGGCCATATCGTAGTTGCCGCCCCAGTTTTCATACTTTCCTGTTGCCTCGTTGTAGATGGAAGCAGGATCGGTTGATGTGACCTCCTTGCCACCCTCACCGGGCTTCGGTTCAGTGGCAAGATAACTCATGTCATACGTCCTTTTCACAATATCCTTGTAGGTATAATGCGTATTTGTTGGATTTTTTGTTTCCGACTTAGCAGATACCGCAGGCAGCATAGCCAACACCATTGCCAACGTCAGAATCAGCGCCAAGAGCCTCTTCATGGGCAATCCCTCCTATTATTCCGGCGTTGTCCGCGCTGTTCAGGCAACAGAACTGCCGTTTCTAATATTTAGTATAGTCGCTTGACAAAGTTCATTCAATTACTTATAATATCTTTAGTATGAACTATTGTGCTGTTATTAAATGTATTGCTAAAACGCAGCCAACCAATTTGATGATTACCCGGAGGTGGATTTATGATACTTCACCGCATTGAATGGAAGAAACCGCTGTTTCTGTCCGGCATTTCCTTTGCGCCGGAAAACGAATACCTGTTCTTGCTGAGTGAAGGGCGGACACGCTGCTGCTTTGAAGCTGAGGACTATTACCTCGAGGCACAGGGGATGGTATTCTGCAAGCCGGGCCAACGGCTATCGCTGAAGCCGGAAAAAGACTCTGCGGTCATCAGTTACTATACTTTTGGAGTCAACAGCGAAGAAGTTTCTTCCATTACTTCTCTACCACTGCCGGAGCGTCCCTGTCCAACCGCTCTCTATCCCCTGCTGGCAAATCTTGTGCAAAATATGTACTTTCTCTTCCTATCCGGCGATCGCTACCGAATGGAGAAGGAAGATCTGTATATCCGCGTGGTGTTATACAGCATAGCCAGCGGCGATGAGGAGCCACCGGAGCCGAATACGCCTGCGGCCACGCGTTACCGCCTGCGTCAACTTCAAAAAGCGCTGTCCGACGATCCAAAGAGCTTCCCGACCGTTGCAAGCGCAGCAGCTTATGTCGGACTGAGTGAATCGTGGTTCAAGCATCTTTACCGTCAATACTTTGGAATCTCTTTCTCCGACAACCTGATCCATATTCGGATTGACCGCGCCTGCAAGATGCTCTGGTCGACTGACTGGCCCATTGAGCGCATCTCCCATGAGCTTGGCTACAATGCTGAAACACTGTTCTACAGGCAATTCCGGCGGCACATGAGCATGACGCCAAGCGAATATCGCCAGCAGCGCGCAACGAGTTTTTGATGCCAGCAGAAGACGAAAGTATCGAGAAGGTTCTTATTTGCAAAAAGACAAAGCAAGGCTGCCGCAAAAATTTGACAGTTGCCTTGCTTTGGTCAAACAAAACAGCAGCGCCGGATGCAGAATGGTCTGGAACTGGCGCTGTTTCATGAATGGATAGGTAGTTATGAAATTCGTGCCGAAAAATACTTTCCGGCACGAATCGTTATATTCCTTGCAAGCATGAAGATTTATACATCAAGGCGGCACAGGTCCGCGTTGGTCTCCCGGCGCACGGCTACATAGGAGGTTCCCTCCCGGAGCATGACCACTGCAGGATTGGGGATGCGGTTATAGTGGGAAGCCATGGAATAATGATAGGCACCTGTGGTCAGGCAGGCGATGATATTTCCACGATGGGTCGCAGCGGGCAGCGGGATATTCTCCTGGATGATGTCGCCGCTTTCACAGCAGCGTCCCACCACGGAAAAACGCATATCGCGGGGCGCGAGCATATTATCCGCCGGAAGGACCGTATAATCCGCGCCGTAAAGGGCAAAACGAATATTGTCCGTCATGCCGCCGTCTACGGAGACGTAATTCCGGTAGCCGGGGATGCTCTTAATTGAGCCTGCGGTGTAGAGGGTCATTCCGGCGTCGGCGACGATACTCCGCCCCGGCTCAAAGCTGACGGCGGGCATGGGTATGCCAAGCTCTACGACCTTGCCCTGCATGAAATGGCCCACCTCGGAAATACTGGCGGCAATGTCCAGCTCCGGGTCGGAGGCGATATAGCGCACACCGTAGCCGCCGCCCAGGTCCAGCTCCCGGGCCATGTAGCCGTAGGTGCGGTAGATGTGGGCCACAAAGGACAGCATGACGTCTGCGGTGCGGATAAAAACGTCGGAGTCAAAGACCTGGGAGCCGACATGACTGTGGAAGCCCTGCAAAATAACGTTGGGAAGCGAAAGGGCGATCCGCGCCGCTTCTTCACCCTGACCGGTTTCAATGGCAAAGCCGAACTTAGAATCCACCTTGCCCGTTGCAATGGCTTCGTAGGTGTGGGGGTCGATGCCCGGTGTGATGCGCAGCATGACCGGCTGCTTTCTGCCGCGCTCGGCGGCATGGCGGTCGACGGCGTAGAGTTCCTCCAAATTATCGACGACAAAGCAGCCGATGTTGTTATCCATGGCGTAGATGATATCCTCGTCTGTCTTGTTGTTGGAGTGGAAGCAGGCCCGTTCCAGCGGGAAGCCCGCCGCAAGGGCCGTGTAGATCTCGCCGGGAGAGACCACGTCAACGTACATATTCTCCTCATTCATGATGCGGTATATCTGCCGGAACGCCGCCGCCTTGGAGGCGTAGTATACCTTTGAAGTGCTGCCGAAAACCTGATGCACTGCGGCAAGGTAGGTGCGGCAGCGCTTGCGGATCAGATCCTCGTCCATCAGATACAGCGGGGTGCCGTACTGGGCGGCAAGCTCGACAGTATCCTGCCCCGCGAACAGTAAATGTCCGTTTTCACCGACGGACAGGTTCTCACAAATCAAATCACGGTCCATATGCGTTCTCCTTAAAAACACAATAGAGGCAGCCGAACGAACAGCTACCTCTGAAAAACGCACGTATGCGCCGTGGATTCGATAGCTCTCCGCAAGCTGCGACAGTCGGATGGATCTTGTTCCATTCGCCCAGACTGCCTCCCCGCCGGGAGGCATCTTCGGCGGTCTCCCCTTTCTCACGGCTCATTTCCCTGCCGGGCGTTTCGAGCGGTGATACTGATGAAGTACCGCGACCTCTATCAAAAATATTGTATGGATTATAGCACAGCAAAGTGCCGGTGTCAACTATTATTTGGCAATTTATCCGATTATTTCGGATATTTTTTCAGGATGATTTTTAAAGAAAATCCCAGTCGGTTTGGAGAAAGTATCAAAAATTAACAACGATATTTTTTGCGGCGGCGCTCATACTATGGTTGAGGAATCGTACTTGATGACTCAAAACGACAAAAGGAGATGAATCACAATGAAGAACAACAACCAGATCAACATTCCGGAAGCACGTGAGGCAATGGACAAGTTCAAGATGGAGGCTGCCAGCGAAGTCGGCGTCAACCTGAAGAACGGCTACAACGGCGATCTGACCTCCCGTGAGGCTGGCTCCGTCGGCGGCCAGATGGTCAAGAAGATGATCGAGTCCTACGAGCGCAACCTGAAGTAAAAAACGATGTGGTTCCGCATTTGCGGAACCACATTTCTTTGTCTTATACGGGATTCTTGATGAAAAAGTTTCATCAAGAATCCCGTGTGCTGCGCACACTCACATC
>CAMFZO010000091.1 GCA_946006895.1 uncultured Clostridia bacterium
AGCGTTATGGAGGCGACGCGCCGGGGCCTGCTTAACGGCATGGGGCCGGAGATCTTCCTGCCTCAGGAGCACACTACCCGCGCCATGCTCCTGACCGTGCTCTACCGCATGGCAGGAGAGCCGGAGACGGACGGTGCCCTTTTCCCGGACGTTCCCGCCAAGGCATGGTATGCCAAGGCAGTGGCGTGGGGCACGAAAAACGAGATCGCCAAGGGCTTTGAGGACGGCACCTTCCGTCCGGACGAGCCGGTCAGCCGGGAGCAGACGGCGGCGCTGCTGTACCGTTATGCGGCTTACTGCGGCTATGACGTCAGCCCACGGGAGACTCGGGAGGGCTTTGCCGATGCCGCGCAGGTCCAAAGCTGGTCGCGTGATGCCGTGCAGTGGGCCGTGGCGGCAGGGCTGCTCGGCGGCATGAAGGAAGGGGAGCGGCAGATGCTCAAGCCCGGCGGCTATACGACACGTGCGGAGCTTGCCACGATCCTGTGCCGCTTCTGCGACGCCTTTCCCAGCGTGCCGGTGCTGACCGTAGGCTATCTTCCCCTGGACAACCGTCCGGTCAATGACCTGCGGCCTGTTTATCAGGCCCAAAGCGTCGGCTGGGAGATCCTGATGCCGGAGGAATCGCTCTATGCCACGCGGCTGGACGGACAGGACCCCAATCCCAATGGCCTGACCTGCGGCGACCGGGAGGGCCTGCTTGCCTGGCTCAAGGAGAATGAGGCGCAGTGCGACGTGCTAGTCATCAGCCTGGACCAGCTTCTCTCCGGCGGCCTGGTCAGCAGCCGATGGCTCAACAACACGGATTTGGAGTGGGAATATGCTGCCATCGACTATCTGGCGGAGCTGTCGGAGCGCAAACCGGTCTATGTTTTTGACACCGTGATGCGTCTGGCCTCCACCATGGGCTACGGCGGCCTGAACTGGACGGAGTACAGCCTGTTCCGCCAGTACGGCGCTGCTGCACGGCAGGAGCTGAGCGGTGAGGCGCTGACGATAGAGAATATCATCGCCGGTTATCCCTACGGCGAAAACGGTACGCAGATCGTGACGGAGCTGTCGGAGGAGCAGGTGAGTGCCTATCTGGACGCACGGGCCAGAAAGCTCCGGCTGGCAGACCGACTGCTGGAAAAGTCCGAAAGCTTCCGCTATTACCTCATCGGAGTGGACGATTCGATCCCCCACAGATCCATCCAGACCAACGAGATCGCCTATCTGAACAACCGCCTCGGCAAAAACGCCGCGCTGTTCTGCGGCACGGATGAATTGGGTATGATGGCACTGGCGAGAGCCTACGGCGACCTGTGCCCGGAGAAGCTACGCCTCACCGTGCGCTACTTCGGCACACAGGCAGACGGCAGCGCCGATTCCTTCGACACAGCGACGTTGCGCGAATCGGTGGAGCAGCATATTGCGGCCCTGGGTGCTGAACTGGTGGAGAGCGACGGTGACGCCGAGGTTCTGGTCCTGACCCGGGGCTACGCCCAGGAGGACCTGGACGGGTATCTCCTGGCCTGGCAGGAGAACATGGCCGCCGGACGCTATAGCATCGTGCTGGGCACCACCGGCGGCGGCAGCCACCGTCAGTCCGTGGTCGACGCCATGTCCCTGACTTTTCTGATGGGCTACAGCGATTGGGGGACGACGGGCAATACGGTGGGCATCGGGCTTTCCATGGGTGCCATGCGGTGGTACCGGATGCGCTACATTAACAGCCTGACTGAGGCGGAAAATGAGGCCTTTGCAAAGGAACTGGTGTTTGCCTTTGTCAAGGACGAGGCATATTGTCACGGCTGTCGCAGCTCGCTCCAGGACCTGACGCCTGCCGGAATCGAGGCGGCCCTGATGAATGAGCCGCTGACCGGACAGATCCTGGAAAGAATTGCGGGCAGCACCCTTGCGTCGCAGGACGATTTCTACACCGTGCCGACACCCCGCCTGGAGAACTTCCATGCGCCGTTCGGCCGCAGCTATGAGATCGAGGCATATTGTCACGGCTGTCGCAGCTCGCTCCAGGACCTGACGCCTGCCGGAATCGAGGCGGCCCTGATGAATGAGCCGCTGACCGGACAGATCCTGGAAAGAATTGCGGGCAGCACCCTTGCGTCGCAGGACGATTTCTACACCGTGCCGACACCCCGCCTGGAGAACTTCCATGCGCCGTTCGGCCGCAGCTATGAGATCGACTTCGACGTGGTTTTCTCCGAACCGACCGAAGAATAAGAAAACGGGCGCCCTGCCGCTGTGCAGGACGCCCGTGTGCTGTCTATTCGCTGATGCTGTTGACCACGCCGAGGAACACAACGGCCTCTGTCTCCCGATCCACAATGGCCATGACGTAGGGCCGATTCAGGATCACCGTGTGGTCATAGCTTTGCATGGGAGCGCCGTAGCGGGTGATGGCCGCCGTTACCGCTGCCGCTTCCGTACCGTCCTCGTCCACCTTCATATAGGTCTTGTGCAGTACCTCGTCAATGTACTGGGGCGTGTCGCTGATACGGCTGAAATCGGCGTCTGCCCGGGAAAAGGCGTCGGAAATGCCCATGGCTGCCAGGGCTTGATTCAGCTCCGCCGAGGTCTCGATCTTGTACTTCGGCATAGCGGTGGAGACGCGACATTCCTCTGCGTTTTTTATGGTGCTAAGAAGCGACGCGCCGGTCAGAGAGGCCAGATATTCCTCCGTGGGGACATTATCGTTGGGCAGCAGGGCCGCATAGCAGTAGCGCCCGCCGGCGTAATCCTTGACAAAGCCGGTGGCCAGACCATCGTCCAGATAGAGCTGTTCGGTCTTGTGCATCATCTCCACTGTCTGCTCCGTGCCGTCGGCGGCGGTAAAGGTGCCCTCACGGACATCGGCGGTTTTGTAGGGCGCGGCCCATTTGGCGTCAAAGGTCAGGGCGTTGAGAAGAACCATGGAGCTGTCGCCGCCGAGCCGTTCCAGGATCTGCTTGATCCGTCCGGCGGTGTGGTCGCTGACCCAGCCGTTGATGTCCGCCACGGTTTGGGCGTCAAAGGCCGCCTTGTAGATCTCCGCGCCGAAGTAGTCGGTGTTGGTCTGCAAAAATTCTTCCCGGACGGCGAACTGCTCCACATCGCGCATCCAGATGGAATTGGCGCTGACCAGCTCGTCGCCTGTGTTTCCCTCACAGGCGTACAGGAACGCGTTCAAATCCCCGACGGAAAGCCCAAAAGCGGCCTCCAACTGCGAAAGGGTCTTGCCGTCTGCACCGTTGGCGACCATGGCCATGGCGGTCAGGACGCTGTAGGGCGAGAGAATACAGTTTTCTCCGCCATGGTAGGCATTTTGCAGCAGACGGACGGAAAAGTCCGCCGCAGCCTGAGATACGGCGTCATCTGCAGAGACTGCCGCCACAGGCGCGGCAGTGACCGACGCCGTCAGCTCGACGGTTTTGGCCCCGTCTGCGGTTTTCAGCGCCGGCTCAGCTTCCGGGCTTTCCGGAGACGTCTGCGGGTCAGAACAGCCGCAGAGCTGCAGACCCAAGGCAGCCAGCAGCAGAAAAACGAGCAATTTTTTCATAGGAGCCTCCTCCTTGCTTTTTTCTTTATGACGTGCGGGAGAGGAAAAAGTTCCAAAAAACTTCGGCGCACTGCAAGACCACAGTGCGCCGAAGGTCTATGTCCTTCTCAGGAAGATCTCTCCGCAGCGGCGGCAGACGACCTTGGTCTGTCCCCGTCCCACCGGGACGGACTGCACCGAACGGCAGGCGGGACAGCGGAAAAAGCGCTTCTGGGGGCCGTTGCGCAGGCGGTTGCCGATCCGCTCCCGGCGGTCCACCCAAAAGGCCAGAAACCGCCGTCTCACTGCGTTTCACGCGGCTTTTGCACCCGTGCCTCCCGCAGTATCCTGGAAAAATAGATGAAATATTTCACAAAGGACAGAAGGACCAGCGCGCAGATCACGATGGAATCCACCAGAACAAAGGTGGGGTTGGCGGGAACGCCGAAGACCGGCTCCCACAGAATGAGCACGAACATGGACAGGTAGATGACCACGGTGCACAGCTTGCCGTACCAGCCGGCGGAATAGACGCTGTGGGTCCGATGCAGGGCAATCAGCGTCATGATGCCGATGAAGCACTCCTTGAAGATCAGCACCGCCAGCACCCACCAGTAGTTGCGCATCAGGCAGAACAGCACAACGATCTGGGTAAGCTTGTCGGCAATGGGGTCAATGGCCTTGCCGAAATCGGAGACCAGATGAAAGGTGCGGGCGATCCAGCCGTCGATAACATCCGTCGCGCCGGACAGCAGCAGCATCCCAAAGGCCCACCAGTAATTCTCCGTTTCAAACAGGTAGACGATCAGCGGTATGAGCGCCAGTCGCACAAAACTCAGCAGATTTGGCAGTGTGAAGATACGATCCGTATCCACGCGCTGCGCCTGCTCCACCTGCTTGCGTTCATCCTCACTCAAGGAAAATCCCTCCTCCAGGGTCATTTTTTTCTATATCATAGTATAGGCCGGGAATATCAACTGAATATCAACGGAAAATAAAATTTCATTAAAAAATGGATTTTTCTTTTCAAAGGGTCAGGTGCTATGATACAATAAAAATGGAGGGATGTTTATGTTCAAGATACTGGTTGCTGAGGACGATGCGCAGCTCCAGCAGCTTTTCTGCCGTGTTCTGACCCGCAGCGGCTTTACAGCCCTTGGAGCGTCAGACGGCGTTGCCGCGCTGGATATATTGGAGCATGAATCCATTGACCTGATTATTTCCGACATCATGATGCCCCGGATGGACGGCTATACGCTCAGCCGCAGCCTGCGGGAGGCGGGAAACCACATCCCCGTGCTGATGATCACCGCCAAGGACGGCTTTCAGGATATGCAGACGGGCTTTTTGTCGGGGGCGGACGACTATATGGTCAAGCCCATCAACGTCAACGAGCTGGTCCTGCGGGTCAACGCCCTGCTGCGCCGGGCAAAGATGGTGGCCGAGCGCCGCCAGTGCATCGGCGCGACGGTGTTTGATTTCGACGCCTTTTCCGTCCGCAGCGGGGAGGAGGAGACGGTCCTGCCGCAGAAGGAATTTCTGCTTCTTTACAAGCTGATCTCCTCACCGGGCCATATTTTTACCCGGCAGCAGTTGATGGACGATATATGGGGGCCTGATTCCCAGACCGATCCCCGGACGGTGGACGTGCATATCAACCGTCTGCGCGACCGCTTCCGCAATAATGCGGACTTTGAGATCATGACGGTGCGCGGCATAGGCTATAAGGCGGTAAAGCGCCATGGATAAAAAAATGTCGCCTCGGATGCGGGTCTATTATTCCCTCATCGTCGTGATCATCATTCTCTTTTCCGGCGCCATGGTCACCGGCGTGCTGTTCCTCTGCGATATGCTGGGCGTCAACTACCATTTGAGCTTCACCACCCTCGTCTCCATTTTTGTGGTAGCGGCGGTGGCCGGCGGTATGGTGAGCATTTTCGTTGGCAGGCGCGTCCTGGCTCCCATGGTCAAGCTGAGCAAGGCATCTACACAGGTGGCGCGGGGAGATTTTACCGTCACGGTCAGCGATTCCAGCAAGCTGGAGGAGGTCCAGACCACCTTCCGCAACTTTAACGCTATGGTCCGGGAGTTGGGGAGCATCGCTACATTGAGCAATGACTTTGTGGCCAATGTCTCCCACGAATTCAAGACGCCCCTGACCGCCATTGAGGGCTATGCCATGCTGCTGCAGGATCCGGGCCTCTCGGAAGCGGAGCGGCAGGAATATCTGGAAATGATTCTGAGCAGCGTCCACCGCTTGACCACACTGACGGGCAATATTCTGATGCTGTCAAAGATCGAGAATAAATCCATTGCCGAGCAGTACAAGGACTTCCGCCTGGACGAGCAGCTCCGGCAGGCGGTGGTGGCGCTGGCACCTGAGTGGTCCGAAAAGGGGATCACCTTTGACGCGGTGCTGGACCCGGTCAGCTTCCGGGGCTGCGAGGGGCTTCTGACCCACGTTTGGTCAAACCTGCTGAGCAACGCTGTGAAGTTCAGCGAGCCGGGGCAGGAGATTCAACTGCGGCTGCTGGATCAGAAGGAGTGCGTCGTAGTCAGCGTGTCCGACCATGGCTGCGGCATGACCGAAGACGTCTGCCAACGGATCTTTGAGAAATTCTACCAGGGAGACACCTCCCACAAGTCCGAGGGCAACGGCCTGGGCCTGGCGCTGGTCAAGCGGATCGTGGAGCTGTCCGACGGCGTCATTGAGGTCCAGAGCGCGCCCGGAAAGGGCTCCACCTTCCGGGTGATCCTGCCGAAATGATCCATGCCCTGCACCAGTTCACCGTACAGAAAACCCTCCGTCGGCAGTGCCGCACGGAGGGCTTTCTGTGGTATGTCCTGCCGATCCCGGCAGGGCTTTTTATGCGCTAATACTGATTCTTGATTAAAAAGTTTAATCAAGAATCCCGTGTGCTGCGCAC
>CAMFZO010000092.1 GCA_946006895.1 uncultured Clostridia bacterium
CCCAGAAGCTGGTGCAGAACTCCCTGGAAAACGGCTATCTGGTCGGCTCCCGTGGCTCTGTCGGCTCGTCCCTGGTGGCCTTCATGTCCGGCATCACCGAGGTCAACGCCCTGCCGGCGCACTACCGCTGCCCCAAGTGCAAGTACTGCTCCTTTGAGGTCCCGGAGGACATTAACTGCGGCGCGGACCTGCCCGACGCGGTGTGTCCCCGGTGCGGTACGCCCCTGGACAAGGACGGCTTCAACATTCCTTTTGAAACGTTCCTGGGCTTCGGCGGCGACAAGGTGCCGGATATCGACCTGAATTTCTCCGGCGAATACCAGTCCCGCGCCCACCAATTCTGTATCGAGATGTTTGGCGCCAGCCACGTGTTCCGCGCCGGGACCATCGGCACCGTGGCGGAAAAGACCGCTTTCGGCTATGTGAAAAAATACCTGGCCGAGCGGAATATGACCGTCTCCCGCGCCGAGGAAAACCGCCTGGCGGCAGGCTGTGTGGATGTGCGCCGCACCACGGGCCAGCATCCCGGCGGCCTGGTGGTCATTCCCCAGGAGAACGAGATCTGGGACTTCTGCCCGGTCCAGCATCCGGCGGACGACGTGCACACGGACATCATCACCACCCATTTTGAGTATCACTCCATGGAGGAAAACCTCCTGAAGCTGGATATGCTGGGCCACGATGACCCGACCATGATCCGCATGATGGAGGATATTACACATATCAACGCCCAGAAGATCCCGCTGGACGACAAGGACACCATGTCCATTTTCACCTCCAGCAAGATCCTGGGCTATGAGGACGACCCGATTTTGACCAAGGTCGGCTCCGTCGGCATCCCGGAATTTGGCACCGGCTTTACCCGCGGGATGCTGATGGACACGAAGCCGACCCAGTTCGACACCCTCATCCGGCTTTCCGGCTTCTCCCACGGCACGGACGTGTGGCTGGGCAATGCCAAGGATCTGATCCTCAGCGGCACCGCCACAGTCGGACAGGCCATCGGCTGCCGCGACGACATCATGCTCTATCTCATCAAGTGCGGTATGCCGGAAAAACGGGCCTTTAAGATCATGGAATCCGTCCGTAAGGGCAGGGGACTGCCGGAGGGGGCGGAGGCGGAGATGCTGGCTGCAGGCGTGCCGGAATGGTATATCGGCTCCTGCAAAAAGATCCAGTACCTGTTCCCCAAGGCCCATGCGGCAGCCTATGTTATGATGGCCTTCCGTATTGCCTGGTTCAAGGTCCACGAGCCGTTGGCCTTTTACAGCGCCTATTTCTACCGCCGCAGCCAGAAGGACGGCTTCGACGCGGTGATGATGACCCACGGCATCGACACGGTCAAGGCCCACATCAAGGCCATTTCCTCCAACCCGGACCGTACCGCCAAGGATGACGACCTGCTGACCACCTTAGAGGTCTGCTACGAATTTTACCTGCGTGGCTTTGAGTTTGCCAACATGGATCTTTACGAATCCGATGCCATTAAGTTCCGTATCGTAGACAGCAAGCTCCTGCCGCCCTTTGTGTCGGTGTCCGGCCTGGGACTGACGGCGGCGCTGGATATCTGCGAGGGCAGAAAGGGCAAGCGCTTTGTCTCCATCGAGGAATTTGCCGCCGCCTGCCCCAAGGTCTCCAAGACCCATATTGAAAACCTGAAAGCTGCCGGTGCCTTTGGCGATCTGCCGGATACCAGCCAGATCACCCTGTTTTGACCGGGAATCAGAGCGAAATAGACAAAAATTGCGGGCGAATTTCGTGCAAAAAACAAAAGTGCGGCAAAGAACTTGCAGCTTTCCAAAAGGTATGTTATACTATAAGATACCATATCGTAGAAGGAGTGTCTTATCATGCAACAGCTTGAAAAACAGTTCCATATCCATTGCGTTGAGGGAGACGTGGGCCGTTACTGCATCCTGCCCGGCGATCCCGGCCGCTGCGAATCCATTGCCCAGCTCTTTGACAACCCCGTGCATGTGGCGCAAAACCGTGAGTATAATATCTACACCGGCACTCTGCTGGGCGAAAAGGTCAGTGTCTGCTCCACCGGTATCGGCGGCCCTTCCGCGTCCATTGCCATGGAAGAGCTGCACAACATCGGCGCGGACACCTTTATCCGTGTCGGCACCTGCGGCGGCATCAAGCTGGATGTTCAGTCCGGCGACATCGTCGTCGCTACCGGCGCTATCCGCTTTGAGCATACCTCTATGGAATACGCGCCCATCGAATACCCCGCCGTTGCCAATCTGGATGTGACCATTGCTCTGCGCCAGGCAGCCGTCGCCATGGGCAAGAACACCCATGTAGGCGTCGTGCAGTGCAAGGACGCGTTCTACGGCCAGCACAGCCCGGCCAAAATGCCTGTTTCTTATGAGCTGCTCCAGAAGTGGGAGGCATGGAAGCGTCTGGGGGTTCTGGCTTCTGAGATGGAATCCGCCGCGCTGTTTGTCGTCGCCGACGCTCTGGGCTGCCGCTGCGGTTCCTGCTTCCATGTCATCTGGAACCAGGAGCGTGAGGCTGCCGGACTGGACCAGAACATGAGCGAGGATACCTCCGCCGCCGTTCGCGTGGGCGTGGAGGCCCTGAAGCTGCTCATTGCTGAGGATAAGAAACAGTAAGCGGAATTAAGAATTGCGCTTACTGTATACGCCATGATTTGCGGTTGCCGCGCAGCGGTGAGCAAATCGGCGATTTGGATTATTATAGCAAACAACAAAATAATTTTTGTTGTTTGCTATAATTCGGAACTTTTCAGGCATCGCCTCGTCAAAGAGGCAGAAAGGATGTGAGCAATATGGGTAAATATTGGTGGACGGTTTGGCTCAAGGTCGCGGTGCTGGCGGCTGTGCTGCTGGGGGCGTACCTGTATGTGAAGGACTATGTCACCGACATGTTTGAGCCATATTTGCTCGAAGAATCGGCGGTCACGGAGCCGACGGATGCCGACGGCGAACCGACGGACGAGACTGAGGAACCGAACATTGTCGAGAAGCTGGTGGGCAAGGTGGAGACGACCTTTGATGTCCGCATCAACTATGAGGATATGATCTTCGATTATGCCAACGGCTATGCAAAGCAGATGATGGAGGATTCTCAGGCGGAGCGTAACGCTATTGAAGCGCCGCTGTCCTGAACGAAACAGAGAAAGAAAGGGTGCTGCCGCCGGGCAGCACCTTTTTTGCGCTTTTCTGCGGGGGTGCAAGGGCTGTCTGCGCTGTGCGGCGGTCATAAATGCTGACAAAGCCCCTGCTTTTGAAGTTTTTTATAAATAATTTTCTAATATACATTGACAGGCGAGGTATATCGTGGTATTATTCAAGCACACCAATGATTCCCTGATTGGAGGTGGGGCGATGTCCATTACTGCGGACCTGCTGCGGGGGCATACCGAGACCATCATTCTGGCTCAGCTCATGCACCGCGACAGCTACGGCTACGAGATCAACAAAGTCGTCCGGCAGATCTCCGATAACCGTTACGAATTAAAAGAAGCCACCCTCTATACGGCCTTTCGCCGTCTGGAGGAAGCCGGACACATTGAATCCTACTGGGGAGGGGAGGCCACCGGTGCGCGCCGCCGCTATTACCGCATCACACCCAGCGGACGCGCCACCTACCGTGAGCAGCTTGCCCTGTGGGAGGAGACCAAAACCATTCTCGAAAAACTGATCGAAACGGAGGCATGAATATGCGAAAAAAACTGATTTCATATGTCAATGACCTGTTTGCGCAGGCGCCGAAAAGTCCGCAGGCACGGGATCTGCACGATGAGATCCTGCTCAACACCCTGGATCGCTTTGATGAGGAAGTCGCGGCAGGACAGCCGGAGCAGGCGGCCTTTGACGCGGCGGTCGCGGGCATCGGAGATATTGACGAGCTTCTGGAGCCGCTGGGCGCCAATAAGCCAGACGTGATCTTCCGCCGGGTCATTGCCATTGCCCTGTACGTCTGCTGCGTCATTCCTGTTATCCTCTCGGAAGCCTTTGGCGGCGTGGCGGAGACGGTTGGCATCTGCCTGATGTTTGTGCTGGCTGCGTTGGCGACCTATTTGCTCCTCAGCGCCAATGTGACGGCCAAGACCAAAAAGAGAAAGCGTCTGCGCGCTCTGGGCATTGCCCTCTATGTTGTCTGCGTCACGCCCACCATCCTTTTTGATGGTCTTTTGGGCGGCAAGGCAGGAGAGGCTGTCGGCGCCAGCCTGATGTTCCTGATCGCGGCGGCTGCCACGGCGCTGGTGGTTTATTCCGCCCAAGGCACCCGGAAAAAGGCCCCGGCCCGGACTGCCGCAGTGCAGGAAGAAACGGAGGGAAAAGCTTCCTCTAAGCTCAGCAGCGTCCTGGCTCCCATCTACTGGATCTGCGTGGTAGGCATCTTCTGCGCCCTCGGCGTTTTTTGGGGCTGGACCCTTGCCTGGCTGGTCTTTCCCATGGCCGGTGCGGTGGCCGATATTATCCGCGGCGCGGTTCTGATGTTCCAAAAGCAGTCCGGCGGCGCAAAAAAGCTGACCGTCGGCATATCCTGGGCTGTTATTACCGCCCTCTATCTAATACTTACCGTTTGCACCGGTGCATGGTATGCGACCTGGTTGCTGTTTCCCATGGGAGCGGCACTTGGCGGTGTGATCAACGGCATTTTTGAACTATAAAAAGGAGAATTGCGATGAAACCTGTTGTTAAGATCATACTTTGCACACTTGTTGTCCTGCTGCTGGCAGGCGCTTTGGTCTGGGCCATCGGATTGGATGGCATTCCCGTGATCAGCCTCGGGGGCGGCAGTGACAAGAACTTTACTGTCTGCGACGCCAGCGGTGAGTTGCGGCTGACGGAGGAGATCCGTGGGCTGGATATCGACTGGTCATCCGGCAATATTGAAATCAAGACTCATGACGGCAAAGACATTATCGTCCGCGAAACTGCGCAGGACAACGAAAGCAACCGCCTGCGCTACCGGGTGGAAAACGGCACTCTGCACATCCGCGAACGAAAGAGTGGAATCGTTGTTTTCGGCATCAACAAAGGAAAGGATCTGGAGATCCTGCTGCCGGAGGGACAGTATGAACTATTTGAGCTGGATGTGGCCAGTGCTGAAATGTCCCTGCGCGACATACAGGCTGCCCGGCTGGACGTCGATTGTGCTTCCGGTGACCTGGAGGCCTGTCAATGTACCTTCAATGCCGTGGAGTTTGACAGTGCCAGCGGCAGTATCCGCATGGACGCGTCCAACGCCGGAAAATTTGAAATGGACACCGCCTCGGGCAGCGCGAATCTGAACGGGCAGGTGGACAGCATCAGTTTTGACAGCGCCAGCGGCGATCTGACGGTGGTATCCTCTGTGACGCCCCGGCAGATCGAGATGGACAGTGCCAGCGGCCGTGCGGACATCACCATTCCCGCCGATTCCCAGTTCATCGCCGAGCTGGACAGTGCCTCCGGCGGCCTGAATGTGGAGGGCTTCTCCGGCAACAGCAGGAAGGACAGCTATATCTGCGGCAACGGCAGCGCCGAATATGAATTCAGCACCGCCAGCGGTGACGTGACCATCCGCGCCATGAACGGCTGAGACCATGGACCGGAATAAACAGATTGCCGCCATGACCGAGAGCGAGGAGGAACGCCTGCTGCTGACCCGCCTTTGCGAACGCATGGAACGAGCGCGGCAGCGGGACATTCCCGCCTCGACCTCCTTTCTCTCACCAAGGGAGCAGGCTCTGGCGCATAAGCTGCTGCCGGAGTGCAGATTCTATGGAGGGACCGAAGGCGCGGAACGTGCCGTGGCCTACTGGCTTCCCGACTACCTGACGGCGGAGGATTTCTTTGCTGACGGGCCGATAGTATGTCTGCGGGCGAGCTTTTACGAGGCGGATGTACTGACCCACCGGGACCTGTTGGGGGCTTTGATGGGTGCGGGCATCCGGCGGGACGTGGTAGGGGATATATGCCTCCACGGAAAGACCTGTGATATCTTTGTCCTGTCCGAGATGGCCCGGTATCTGACGGACAATCTGACCCAGGCGGGAAGATACCACCTGCATTTGGAGCAAATTCCGCTTTCCGAGGCCGTAAAAATGCCCCAGAAGCTGAGACAGCAGCGGGTGACCGTCGCTTCCCTGCGCCTGGACGCGGTGCTTTCGGCGGCCTTTCATCTCAGCCGCGGCAGTACCTCCGAGGCAATCAGCGCAGGCCGCGCCTGTATCAACAGCCTGACCTGTCTCAAGCCCGACCGCTGCCTTGCCGAAGGGGACGAGCTGTCTCTGCGGGGCAGCGGTAAGCTGCGTATTCTGACTGTCCACGGCGAGACGCGGAAAAACCGCCTCGCTCTGACCG
>CAMFZO010000093.1 GCA_946006895.1 uncultured Clostridia bacterium
GCATGACGAGGAAGGAGGAGAGCACCGTTTCCGTGATCGTCACGTCGAACAGTCCGAAAAAAGAAAAGGAAAACAGAATTTTCGGGCCGGTCACTTCAATCATTGTGTATTCTCCCCTTTCTTCATCTTGCGAAACAATTCAAACAGCCACACGGCAATGGGCTGGAAGCACAGGGGCAGCGCCGTTGCCAGCGGGTCAAATACTTTAGACTTCAGCGCGAGGATCAGAACGGCCGCCAGAAGAACCAGCCGCAGCGCGTAGGTTGCCCGGACATAGAGCTGACCCTTTTCCGGGCTGCCGCGCTTTTCCGCCTGCAGCAGCGCCAGGATCATCACGGTGAAATTGAGCAGCACCGCTCCCGCGCCGAGGGCCGCGCTCCAAAGCACCTTGAGAGAAAATTTCCCGATCAGGGCGTAAACGGCCAGCATGAGGCCGGTCAGCAGCAGCTCTCCCAGCATCACCGGAAAAACGTCACGGAAAGTCTGCGCGGTCTTATTCGGTTCCGTCACCCTCGCCGCCTCCTTTTCCCTGGGTCGGGTCGATATGGTCCATCGTCTTCAGGATAAAGCTGAACATACTGTAAAGACCGATCAGGACACCCAGCACGATGGCGACGATCATGGCCCACTTGCCCACGCCTGCCCGGTTCGTCAGGAACCAGCCGCCGAGGATCAGCAGTCCGGCGGGGCAGATCAGGCAGAAAGCCGCCTGCGTGATATAGTTCAGCGCGTACATGACGCGAAAAAACTTTTTCGGCATGGCAATTAACCTCATAACGACAGGAAATCCAAATATTCCCATGATGATGATTATAGCTTATTTTGTGCAAAAAAGCAACCGTGGACACAAAATATTCATTTATCCAATCCATGTTTTTTGATGGTTGACAAGCAGAATACAATCCATTATAATATTTGAAAGATTTTTTAAGGGGCGTGATCGGCATGACGCAAACGGTGAATTTCCGCCGCTGCGCCATCGCTATGCCGTTTTTCGCCCCTTGATGCTACCATATCAAGGGGCAGTCGCTGCTGCGGCTGTCCCTTTTTGTCTTATTATTACCGTAAGAGGTGTCATTATGAAAGAATTACATCCGGAAACTCTGTGTATCCAGGCCGGTTATACGCCGAAAAACGGTGAGCCGCGCCAGATCCCCATCATTCAGAGCACCACCTTCCGCTATGAGACCGCTGACGCCATGGGAAGGCTCTTTGACCTGGAGGACAACGGCTATTTCTATTCCCGCCTGAGCAATCCCACCTGTGACGCCGTGGCTGCAAAGATCGCCGCCTTGGAGGGCGGCACTGCGGCAATGCTCACCGGCTCCGGTCAGGCCGCCAACTTCTTCGCTGTGTTCAATATCGCCGGCTGCGGCGACCATATTGTCTCCTCCGCCTCCATCTACGGCGGCACCTTCAACCTGTTTTCCGTCACCATGAAGCGCATGGGTATCGAGGTCACCTTCGTCGATCCCGACTGCACCGAGGAGGAGCTGAACGCTGCCTTCCGCCCCAACACCAAGGCGGTCTTCGGCGAGACCATCGCCAACCCGGCCCTGACGGTGCTGGACATTGAAAAATTTGCCCGCGCCGCCCACAGCCACGGCGTTCCCCTCATCGTGGACAACACCTTCGCCACGCCTGTCAACTGCCGTCCCATTCAGTGGGGCGCGGATATTGTGACCCACTCCACCACAAAATATATGGACGGTCACGCGGCGGCCCTCGGCGGCTGCATCGTCGACGGCGGCAACTTCGACTGGGCGCAGTACCCCGATAAATTCCCCGGCCTGTGCACCCCAGACGACAGCTACCACGGCGTGGTCTACGTCGAGCGCTTCGGCAAGGAGGGTGCCTTCATCACCAAGGCCACGGCTCAGCTCATGCGGGATTTCGGCTCTGTCCAGTCGCCGCAGAACGCGTTCTATACCAATCTGGGCCTGGAAAGCCTGCCCGTGCGGATGCGGCAGCACTGCCAAACGGCACAGAAGGTCGCGGAATTCCTGCAGCAGCATGAAAAAATCGCCTGGGTCAGCTATTGCGGCCTGCCCGGTGACAAATACTACGAGCGGGCAAAAAAATACCTGCCCAACGGCTCCTGCGGCGTGATCTCCTTCGGTGTCAGGGGCGGGCGCGAAGCCGCCGCCCGCTTCATGGAGCATCTGCAGCTTGCGGCCATTGAGACCCACGTGGCCGACGCACGCACCTGCTGCCTCCATCCCGCCGGCACGACCCACCGCCAGATGAACGATCAGGAGCTTGCCGCCGCAGGCGTGTCGCCCGATCTGGTGCGGCTGAGCTGCGGCCTGGAAAACGCCGACGACCTGATCGCCGACATCGCCCAGGCTCTGGAGGCAGTCTGATGGAGATCATCTACCGGCAAGCGCAGCCGTCGGATGCCGCGCAGCTCCTCTCCTATATGAAAGCCATCGGCGGCGAGAGTGACAATCTGACCTTCGGCGCAGATGGTATCCCCTTCTCCGTGGAGCAGGAGGCACAATTTCTGGAAAAGCTGTGCAATAGCAGCCACAGCACCATACTGCTTGCCCTAGACGGCGAGACCATCGTGGGCAATGGCTGCATCGACGGCAACGGAAATCCCCGCTTCCGCCACCGCCGCAGTTTAGCCATCAGTGTGCGTAAGGCCTACTGGGGCAACGGCATCGGCAGCGGCCTGATGGAACGGCTGATTGCCTTTGCCAGAGGCACCGGCGCGGAGGTGATCTCCCTGGAGGTGCGCTCCGACAACGACCATGCCAAAGCCCTCTACCGCAAGTTCGGCTTCACCTCTTTCGGCGTTTTTCGGAAGTTTTTCAAGCTGGGCGAGGCATATTTCGACGCCGATTACATGAACCTATATCTATAAAAAAACGCAAAGGAGCATTCCAATATGCCCATCAAAATACCCAACGATCTGCCTGCAGCCGCGACTTTGCAGAGTGAAAACATCTTCGTCATGCCCGAGACCCGGGCCGTCACCCAGGACATCCGCCCCCTGGAGATCCTGATCCTCAATCTGATGCCCACAAAGATCGAGACGGAGACCCAATTCTCCCGCCTGCTGGGCAATTCCCCCCTGCAGGTCCATCTGGAGTTTCTCCACACCCGTTCCCACGTGGCGAAAAACGTCTCGGCGGAGCATCTGTTCACTTTTTACAAGAACTTTGACGAGATCCGTGACTGCCGCTACGACGGCATGGTCATCACCGGCGCGCCTGTTGAGCTGATGCCCTTTGAGGAGGTTGAATACTGGGACGAACTGTGCCGGATCATGGAATGGAGCAAGACCCATGTGCACAGCACGCTGCACATCTGCTGGGGCGCTCAGGCCGGACTGTACTACCACTACGGCATCCAGAAGCACCGCCTGCCTCAGAAACTTTTCGGCGTCTTCCCTCACCGGGTGGAATACAAGAATCCCATTCTGCTGCGGGGCTTTGACGACGTTTTCATGGTCCCCCACTCCCGCCACACCACAGTCCTGCGGGAGGATATTGAGAAGGTCCCCGCGCTGAAAATCGCCGCCGGGTCCGAGGAAGCCGGTGTCTACGCCATTTTCACCGCCGGAGGCCACCAGGTCTTCCTGACGGGCCACGCCGAATACGACCCGGACACCCTGAAGCGGGAATACGAGCGTGACAAGGCCCTGGGTCTGCCTATCTCCGTGCCGAAAAACTACTTCCCCAACGACGACGACACCCGGCAGCCCATGGTCACCTGGCGCAGTCACGCCCATCTGCTCTTCTCCAACTGGCTGAATTATTTCGTCTATCAGACCACGCCCTATGATTTTACCCGCTGATTTTGCCCTGCCAGGAAATTTTTTCATTTTTTTCTTGTAATGCGGTGAGGAAGCGAGTATAATAGTCGCTATTCCAAAACAAAAGAAAGGAGATGTCAGAATGAGCAAATGCTTCATTCCCAAGCAGTACAAAAACCCGCTGACGGTCTATGAGACCCAGTGCGCCATCGAGTTCATCAAGCACAATTTCCAGAAAAGCCTGTGCCGCGCCCTGAATTTGATGCGTGTATCCGCCCCGCTGTTCGTAGAGGAGGCCTCCGGCCTGAATGACAATCTGAACGGCTATGAACGCCCTGTCTCTTTTGACGTCCCCGACGTTGGCGCCGAGTCCCAGGTGGTCCATTCCCTGGCCAAATGGAAGCGCTACGCTCTGGCTCGTTACGGCTTCCGTCCCGGCAAGGGTCTGGTGACGGACATGAACGCCATCCGCCGCGACGAGGTCGTCGACAACCTCCACTCGGTCTATGTGGACCAGTGGGACTGGGAAAAGGTTCTGTCGCCGGAGATGCGCACCGAGGCCTACCTCAAGGATACGGTCCAGCGCATTGTCAATGCCATCTACGTCACCGGCGAGACTTTGAAGATCGAGTATCCGCAGATCACTACCCATGTGCCCCGCGAGGTCATTTTCGTCACCACCCAGGAGCTGGAGGACCAGTTCCCGGACCTCCATACCGCCCAGGAGAAGGAGACTGCCTTCCACCGTCTGCACAAAGACAAGGCCGTCTTCCTCATGCAGATCGGCGGCAAGCTCCGCTCCGGCAAGCCCCACGACGGCCGCGCACCGGACTATGACGACTGGCAGCTCAACGGCGACATTCTCTTCTGGAACGAGGTCCTGGACCGCTCCTTTGAGGTGTCCTCCATGGGCATCCGTGTCAGCCCCGAGTCTCTCGACCGCCAGTTGACCGAGGCCGGCTGCGACGACCGCCGCAAGCTCCCCTTCCACAAGGCGCTGCTGAGCGGCGAGCTGCCTCTGACCATCGGCGGCGGCATCGGCCAGTCCCGCCTGTGTATGCTGCTCATGGGCTGCTGCCATATCGGCGAGGTCCAGTCCAGCATCTGGGACAAGGAGACTGTGGCCGCCTGCAAGGCAGCGGGCGTCATGCTTCTGTAATAAAGGAGAGACAACATTGGAACTGATTGAGATTCGAGAGCTTTTTCAGCATACCGCAGACTACGCCGGAAAGACCATTTCGGTCGGCGGCTGGGTGCGTTCCGTCCGGGCCTCCAAATCCTTTGGCTTTATCGTCCTGAGCGACGGCACCCATTTCAGCCCGCTGCAGGTGGTCTATCACGACGCTATGGCAAATTTTGCCGAGGTCTCCAAGCTGAATGTAGGTGCGGCCATCATCGTGCGCGGCACCCTGGTGGAGACGCCTGAGGCCAAGCAGCCCTTTGAGCTGCAGGCGGAGGAGGTCACCGTCGAAGGTCCCTCCACCCCCGACTATCCCCTGCAGAAAAAGCGCCACACCCTGGAATATCTGCGCACCATGACCCATCTGCGTCCGCGCACCAACACCTTCCAGGCGGTGTTCCGTGTCCGCAGTCTGGCGGCCTTTGCCATCCACAAATTCTTCCAGGAGCGCGGCTTTGTCTATGTCCACACGCCCCTCATCACCGGCTCCGACTGCGAGGGCGCCGGCGAGATGTTCCAGGTGACCACCCTGGACCTGGATAATCCGCCCCGTACCGAGGACGGCAAGGTCGATTACAGCAAGGACTTTTTCAACAAGCCCACCAACCTGACCGTCTCCGGCCAGCTCAACGGCGAGACCTACGCCATGGCCTTCCGCAACATCTACACCTTCGGCCCCACCTTCCGCGCCGAGAACTCCAACACCACCCGCCACGCGGCGGAATTCTGGATGATCGAGCCGGAAATTGCCTTTGCTGACCTGTCCGACGATATGCGTCTGGCGGAGGATATGATCAAATATATCATTGCCTACGTGCTGGAGAACGCGCCGGAGGAAATGGCCTTCTTCAACCAATTTGTGGACAAGGAGCTGCTGGAGCGGCTGCACCATGTGATGACCTCCGACTTCGGCCACGTAACCTACACCGAGGCCATTGAGCTTTTGGAGCCTCACAACGACCAGTTTGAATACCCGGTCCACTGGGGCAGCGACCTGCAGACAGAGCACGAGCGCTATCTGACGGAAGTGGTCTTCAAGCGTCCGGTCTTCGTCACCGATTATCCCAAGGAGATCAAGGCCTTCTATATGAAGCTCAATCCAGACGGTAAGACCGTGGCGGCCATGGACTGCCTGGTGCCGGGTATCGGCGAGATCATCGGCGGCAGCCAGCGTGAGGACGATCACGACGTGCTGCTGGGCCGTATGAAGGAGCTGGGGCTCAAGCCCGAGGATTACAGCTTCTATCTGGATCTGCGCAAGTATGGCTCCGCCCGTCACGCGGGCTT
>CAMFZO010000094.1 GCA_946006895.1 uncultured Clostridia bacterium
ATTCCTCTACGTCTCGTGGGCTCGGAGATGTGTATAAGAGACAGCGTCCGGGAGGGCACGGTCTGCGGCTACGCCTTTTGTATGTTCCGCCGCTTCCCCGCAGACAATATCCTGACGGACGTTCAAACGCTTTATATCGACGACCTCTGCGTGGACGAAAAGGCCCGCGGTCAGGGCGTTGGCAGGGCACTGTATGACTTTGTGCGCGGCTTTGCAAAGGAGAGCGGCTGCTATAACCTGACCCTCAATGTCTGGGCCTGCAACGAAAATGCCCTGCGATTTTATGAAGCCTGCGGCCTGAAGCCCCAGAAAATCGGTATGGAGACCATCCTGTAGCCGTTTCTGCGGTTCATGGTTGAAATTCCCTGCGATTTGTGCAATAATATACCGTAAGAAATTCTTGAAAGGAGGCGGGAATATGTCCAAGCCTCTGGTTGCCATCGTCGGCAGACCCAATGTGGGAAAATCCATGCTCTTTAATAAGCTGACCGGCAGACGTACCGCCATTGTGGAGGACACCCCCGGCGTGACCCGCGACCGTATTTACGGCGACTGCGATTGGAACGGACGGGAGTTTGAGATCGTCGACACCGGCGGCATCGAGCCGAACACCGACAGCGAAATGCTGAAATTCATGCGCCGCCAGGCGGAGATCGCCATTGAGACTGCGGATGTCATCGTCATGGTGACGGACGTAAAGACCGGCGTGACAGCGGCGGATATGGATGTGGCAAACATGCTCCTGCGGAGCAAAAAGCCGGTCTGCCTGGCGGTCAACAAGTGTGACAGCGTGGGCACCACCAATCCCGACGTTTACGAATTTTATATGCTGGGCCTGGGTGATCCCATAGAGACCTCCGCCGTCCACGGACACGGCACCGGAGACCTGCTGGACTGGTGCGTGGCCCATTTCCCCGAGGAAACACAGGAGGAGCCTGAGGGCGAGGTCATCAACGTGGCCATCGTCGGAAAGCCCAATGTGGGAAAATCCAGCCTGCTCAACAGGATCCTGGGCGAGGAACGGGTCATCGTTTCCAATGTAGCCGGGACCACCCGGGATGCCATCGACAGCTATTTTGAAAATGAGTTCGGCAAATACCGCTTTATTGACACGGCGGGCATGCGCCGCAAGTCCAAGGTGGACGACGCTATCGAGAAATACTCCAATATGCGCTCCATCGCAGCTATCGACCGGGCGGACGTGTGCCTGATCCTCATCGACGCCAACGAGGGCGTGACAGAGCAGGATACGAAGATCGCCGGTCTTGCCCATGAGGCGGGAAAGGCCTGCATCATCGTGGTCAATAAATGGGACATGGTGGAAAAAGAGACCAACACCATGAACGACATGACGGCGAAGATCCGGCAGGACCTGAGCTATATGTCCTACGCGCCCATCCTGTTTATCTCGGCGCTGACAGGGCAGCGGGTGGGAAAGCTCTATGAGCTGATCAACTACGTCGCCAACCAGGCGGCCATGCGCGTGACCACCGGTATGCTCAACAACGTGCTGGAGGATGCCACCGCCCGGGTGCAGCCGCCTACGGACAAGGGACGCCGCCTGAAGATCTACTATATGACCCAGGTGGGTGTCAAGCCGCCTCATTTCGTCATCTTCTGCAACGATGCCCGCCTGTTCCACTTCTCCTACCAGCGCTATCTGGAGAACCAGATCCGCGCCGCCTTCGGACTGGAGGGAACGCCGGTGCGTATCACCATCAGACAGAAAGGAGACAAGGACGAATGAGCCTGTGGTGGAAGATCGCGCTGTGTGTCATCGCCTGTTATTTGCTCGGCAGCGTAAACGGCGCGATCATTGTCTCAAAGCTGCGGATGCACGAGGATGTCCGCGAAAAGGGCAGCGGCAACGCCGGACTGACCAATTTTCTGCGCAGCTACGGCGGCTGGCTGACGCTGCTGGTCGTCGTCATCGACATGGGAAAGGTCGTGGCAGGCTGCCTGCTTGCACAGTATTTTTTGAAGGAGATCGACCCGCCCCTTGCGCGAATGATCGCGGGCGTGGCGGTGCAGGTGGGACATATTTTCCCTGTTTTCTTCGGTTTCCACGGCGGAAAGGGTGTGCTCTGCACAGGGACCCTTGCCATTGTGATGAACTGGAAGATCGCTGCGATTGCCTTTACGCTGTTTTTGATTGTCTTTTTTGCCACCCGGTATGTCTCCCTGGCGTCCTTTGTCGGTGTGGTAACCTTTGGGACAATGCTCATCCTGCAGTACCATGAGAATCTGTGGATCTGCCTCCTGATGGCGGCGATGGTCCTTCTGGTGTTCTTCATGCACCGCAGCAATATCAAGCGCCTGCTCCACGGGCAGGAGCGCAAGACTTATTTCCATAAAGCGAAGAACGACCGGGAAGGAGGCGGAGCGCAGTGAAGATCCTGGTTGCCGGCAGCGGCGGCTGGGGCACGGCCCTGGCTATGGTGCTGCTGCGAAACGGCCATGAGGTGACGCTCTGGTCCTACTGCAAAGAAGAAAGTGAGCAGCTGGCCCGAACCCATGAAAACCCGTTCCTTGCCGGTGTGACGCTGCCGGAGGGGCTGCGGTATACCGCCGAGGCTTCCGAGGCGTCGGACAAGGACCTGGTCGTCTTTGCCACGCCGTCCTTTGCGGTGCGGACCACGGCGCGGACCTTTGCGCCCTATATCAGGGCTGACGCCATCCTGGTTTCCGTGACCAAGGGCATCGAAAACGGCACCGGCCTGCGGATGAGCGAGTTGGTGTCCCAGGAGACCGGCAGGAACGTTGTCGCCCTCTCCGGGCCATCCCACGCCGAGGAAGTCAGCCGCGGCATTCCCACGGGCGTGGTGGCTGCCTGCGCGGACAAGACGCTTGCCGAGCAGGTGCAGTCTGTCTTTATGTGTGACCGCCTGCGGGTCTATACCTGCCCGGATGTGGTGGGCGTGGAGCTGGGCGCAGCCCATAAGAACGTCATCGCCCTGTGCGCGGGCGTCAGTGACGGCATGGGCTGCGGCGACAACACCAAGGCGCTGCTGATGACCCGCGGTCTTGCCGAGGTGGCAAGATTGGGTATGGCCCTGGGTGCTTCGCGGGAGACCTTTGCGGGTCTGGCCGGCGTGGGGGATCTGATCGTCACCTGCACCTCCATGCACTCGCGCAACCGCCGTGCAGGCATCCTCATCGGTCAGGGCGTCGGTATCCAGGAGGCCATGCGCCAGGTCGGCGCGGTGGTCGAGGGCTACTATGCGGCGGAAGCCGCCTGGGAATTGGCCCGGAAGCATCATGTGACGATGCCCATTACAGAGGCGGCCTATGAGGTGCTCTATGAGGGCGGCGACCCGCAGACCGTGCTGCAGCGGCTGATGCAGCGGCAGAAGACCAGCGAGATGGACTTTGCCGAGTGGGCAAGGTGAGCTTATGAAGAAAGAGAAAAAGGCGGAGTTGCTCCGCTCAGTGAAATTTACACTGTTTTCCATCTCGGCGGGACTGATCCAGATCGGCTCCTTTACGCTGCTCAACGAGCTGTTCCGCCTGGATTACTGGGTCAGCTATCTTGTGGCCCTGGTGCTGTCGGTGCTGTGGAATTTCACCCTCAACCGGCGTTATACGTTCCACTCGGCCAACAACGTGCCGGTGGCCATGCTCAAGGTGGCGCTGTTTTACGCTGTGTTCACACCGGCCTCCACCTGGCTGGAGCACTGGCTCACCACCGGCTGCGGCTGGAACGAGTATCTGGTCACAGCCATTAACATGGTGCTGAATTTTGTCCTGGAATTCCTCTATGACCGTTTTTACGTCTTCCGGGGCAGCATCGACACCAACGAGCTGGCGAAGAAATCATGACAAAAGGGAAGCCTCGGCTTCCTTTTTTGTTATCTATTGACAGAGTTATCAATAATTTGTGAATCTTTGGAATTGAAGTTGCCCAAGCGGAGGGAATGTGATATACTATACTTGTATAAGAATGAGCACAAAGAGGTTGCGCTTTTGCGCGGAAAGGATGGACGGAGGAACGATATGGAGCGGATGTCCCAACTGAAACAACAGCTTTCCCAGGTGCTGCCGGCCTTTGCGCTGCGCAGCGAGGAGCCTCTTTCCAGGCACACCTCCTTTCGTATCGGCGGCCCTGCGGAGCTGATGGTTTTTCCGCGGAACCGGGAGGAACTGCAAAAAATTCTGGAACTGTCCCATTTATCGGACATAAAACCCCGTATACTGGGAGCAGGAACCAACGTTCTGGCCCCTGACGAGGGGGTGCGGGGCCTGGTCGTGGCGACCCGGGAGACCTTGATGGGCCTGCGGTTGCTGGATGAGGCCCATATTTCCGCTATGGCGGGGATGAGCCTGGCGCAGACGGCCATGTTTGCCGCCCGCAACAATCTTTCGGGACTGGAATTTGCCCATGGCATTCCCGGCACCGTCGGCGGCGGGATCTATATGAACGCCGGTGCCTACGGCGGAGAGCTGAAGGACGCGGCGGTGCGGACGGAATTTATGGCTCTGGACGGCAAGAGCCGTTGGCTGGAAGGGGAGGCGCAGGGCTTCTCCTACCGAAACAGCGCCTTTCAGTCCATGGAGGGCGTTATTGTCCGGACGGAATTTGCCCTCACACCCGGCTGCGAAAGCGAGATACGGGAACGGATCCGCGAGCTGGCGGAGAAGCGCCGCGCTTCCCAGCCGCTGGAGCTGCCGTCTGCGGGCAGCACCTTTAAGCGGCCAAAGACGGGCTATGCCGCGGCGCTCATCGAGGAGGCCGGGCTGAAGGGCCTGAGCGTCGGCGGCGCGGCGGTGTCAGAGAAGCACGCGGGCTTTGTGGTGAACAAGGGCGGCGCGACGGCTGCCGATGTGCTGGCGCTGGTGGAACTGGTGCGGCAGCGCGTCTATGACCACAGCGGCGTCCTGCTGGAGCCGGAGGTCCGACTTTGGAGCGCGGAAAATGCTGATTGAGATCACCTCCTTCGGGCACAAATATGGGCAGCCGGAGGCAGATATTATGCTGGATATGCGCTGCCTGGAGAACCCTTACTGGGTCCCCGCGCTGCGGGAGCTGAGCGGCCTGGACGTGCCCGTGCGGGAGTATATTTTACGGGATAAGGACAGCGCGGCATATTTACAGAACGTGCTGACGCTGATGGCAATGCAGGCAAAGCTGGCGGCGCGGCGTGGGTGTGAGCGGCTGCGGATCGCCGTCGGCTGCACCGGCGGACGCCACCGCTCGGTGACTGCGGCGGTGCTGCTGGCGGAGCATTTGCGCAAAGAGGGGTATACGGTCAACTTACATCACCGCGATATTGAGCGCGGCTGAACGGAGGAGGATGCGGAATGTCATTTTCCGCCAATGTGAAAAGTGAATTGTGCCGCCCGGAGGTGGAAAAGGGCTGCTGCGCTCTGGCGGAGGCCATGGGCGCCTTGCTCTACGCCAACACCTTTTCCGCCGACGGCATCCGCATCGTGACGGAGAGCCGTGACCTGGGGCTGCGGCTGCCGCGCCTGTTCCGCAAGGGGTTGGGCGTCAGCTTTGACCTCCTGCCGGAGGAAGGCGGCAGCGGCAAGCTGACCTATACCATTACGGACAGGGAAAAAATCCGGCAGGTGTTCAGCGCCTGCGGGTTTTCCGCAGAGACCAGCGTGTCACTTCACGTGAATTTCGCGCTGCTGGAAAAGGACTGCTGCCGCAGAGCCTTTCTGCGGGGGGCTTTTTTGGCGGGGGGCAGTGTGACCGACCCGGAAAAACGCTACCATCTGGAGCTGTCCACCACCCATTGGAAGGTCAGCCGGGAGACCGGCACCCTTCTGCTGGAAATGGAGCTTCCCGCCAAGGAGACGGAGCGGAAGGGCAGCTCGGTGCTTTATTACAAGCAGAGCGAGGCCATCGAGGATTTTTTAACGGTCATTGGAGCTCCGGTCAGCGCCATGGCGGTAATGGAGGCCAAGATCGAAAAGGATTGGCGCAATGAGGCCAACCGCAAGACAAATTGTGACTCTGCCAACGTGGATAAGGCGGTGGCAGCTGCCCAAGAGCAGCTTGCCGCCATTCGAAAGTTGGAGGAACGGGCGGTGCTGGAGACCCTGCCGGAAAAGCTGTGTCAGACGGCGGCGCTGCGGCGGGAGTATCCGGAG
>CAMFZO010000095.1 GCA_946006895.1 uncultured Clostridia bacterium
TGTTTTCTTTGCGGAGGAAAACCCGGCCCTTCCGCGCCACGGATAGCCGATCAAATTATTCGAATCCTTGCCGCTTGCGTAAAAAAACAGCCGTCCCGGATGGGACGACTGTTTTTTTTGGCAGCGGGTGAAGGATTCGAACCCTCACAAACGGAGTCAGAGTCCGGTGTGCTACCATTACACAAACCCGCTATCTGCCTTGCGCCGAAACGCATATCTAATTATATGCAGATTCTTGAAAAAGTCAAGCAGAAAATTGCATTTTCCGAAAATTTTTCAATCCTTTCGGCGGCAAAGCTCCGCCACCTCGGAAAACCGCCGGCAGATTTCATCATAGCTCTCCGGGCAATGGGGGAACAGGCAGCCGGAGCAGTCCTTGATGCCGCTTTCCGTATAGGTGAAGCGGCCGCCGCATTTTTCGCCCAGGGGGTAGAGGGGACAGTAGCAGAACAGGCAGTTGAAGCTGTCCTCCTTCGCCGTCTTGTGGCAGGGGAAATATTCACACTCGCGGTTTTGAAAGAAACGATAGCTCATAGCGCCGCTCCAATCCGTTCGCCCAGGCGCACCTTGGTCTCGATGCCCTGCGCACTATAATGTAAAATGTCCTCATCCATCTGAACGGCGCCCTGCTGAAGCAGCAGGATCACCGTCGAGCCGCCGTACTCGAAATAGCCCTTTTCCTCCAGCTTTTCCACGGTACCGCCGCCGGTCTTGTGGTTGACGATCTTCCCCACCAGCAGCGCTCCCACCTCCATCTGCACCACGTCGCCGAAGTGGGCTGTGTGCAGAAGGCTGTAGCACCGGGCATTGCGGCGGTAGACCTTCAGATCCGCCGCGATGGGATTGACCGTGTGCAGCACGCCGGGGATGCGGACCTCCTGCTCCCGGATGCCGCTGTCAGGATAGGCGTAGCGGTGGTAATCGTCCGGCGACAGGCGGAAGATCAGACACAGGCCGCCCCGGTAGGCTTCCGCCAACGCCGCGTTGTCCAGCAGCTCCGCCGTGGTGTAGGGCACGCCCTTGACGGAAAAAACGCTGTCGTCGGCGATGGGCAGCGCCGTCAGCTTGGAGTCGGCGACGGCGGGAAGCTCAAGGTCTGCCGTTTGGTTTACATAACATTTTCTTTGCCGGGTGAAAAAGGCGTTGAAATCGTGAAATTCCTGCTCGGTGCAGTCGGAAACGTCGATCCGGTAGCGCTCCATGAATTTTTTCACCTTGCCCCGGGAGAGAGGGGACTTCTGCCAGGCGGCGTAGAGCCGGGTGACGGGCTTGCGGCAGAGAATGGTCTTGGACAGAAAACGTCCCGGCGCGGTGCCGTAGGCAAAACGGATGGCGCCAGCGCCCACCTCGGGCTCCTCTACCAGCGCCGTGCGGTTCCATACTTGCATAGAATTCCCCTCCTTGGGTAAATCATACCATGTTTCTTTGGCGGGAAAGGGCGTTTTGCGCAGATCCCCGCCGATTTTTTCACTGCGGAAGCTGCCGCTGCATTTCCCGCACCTCGTCCAAAGCGGCGCGGTAATAGGGCAGCTTCTCACGGGCTGCCGGGTCGGAGGCTCTGCCGATGCCCTCCAGGGTCAGGGCCAGGGCCTGCCCGATACGCTCAAGATAGCGCGGCAGGAGGCTGTCGCCGCTGTGCAGCAGCGCCGGAGAGCAATACTGCTGTCCGGGGGTCAGAGGCCGACTGCTGCCGAAGTGCGCGGTGATAATGTAATAGAGAAAGCCGCCGTCCTCCACCAGGGCTTCCCTTTCGATACCGAAGCCCTCCTCCGACAGCGCCCGCCGCAGGTCCTGCCCGGAGGATTGGGGCTGCAGGATCAGACGGAAGCGTCCGTCCCGGAGCCATGGCGCGTCCCGGAGGATCTGGGCAATCAGGTCGCCGCCCATCCCGGCGCAGACCACGGTGTCGATCTGCTCAGGGTCCACCGCCTGCAGGCCGTCGGCGCAGGAAAAGCGCATTTTTTCCGCCACGCCGAAGCGCAGCGCGTTTTCCCTGGCCCGCTGCAGGGGCTTTTCCCGCAGGTCGCAGGCGTGGGCAAAGGCGATTTGGCCCGTTTGGAGCAGATGGATGCTCAGATAGCCGTGGTCACAGCCGATGTCGGCAATCCGCGCTCCCCGGGGCACCTGTGCGGCACAGCACAGCAGACGTTTGGAAATGGGCAGTTTCATAGGGCCTCCATGATTATGCCCGGCACCGGCGACACCGGTACCGGGCACAATACGTATGTTTATTGGTTTTCCTCGCTGGCCTCGATGAAGCGGTTGACCTGGGCAAGGAAAGCGTCGGCGTCGACGCCGTGGACCATGCAGGCTTCCTCGACGGTCTCGCCGCGGGAGGACGGGCAGCCCAGGCAGTGCATACCGATGGCCATGAACAGCGGAGCGGTCTGGGGGGCGATGTCAAGAACGTCGCCGATGATGGTGGATTTTTCGATTTTGACGGACATGAGAGATACCTCCTGTGTATTTGTGTCCCTATTATACCCAAACAATGCAGAAAAATCAACTGTTATCGACACTTGATTTTTACGCGGCCGGTGGTATGATGTGGAAGGGAAGTGATACGATATGTTTGATTTGCTCCTTTGCGGCGGAAAGCTCTATGACGGCGGCGGAAACGCCCCCTATACCGCCGATGTGGCCGTCCGGGACGGAAAGATCGCCGCCATCGGACAAAGCCTCGGCCCCGCTGTCCGTACCATCGACGCGGCGGGCTTCTGCGTGACCCCGGGCTTTATCGACATCCACCGCCACGGCGACGCGGAGGTCTTTCGGCCCGGCTTCGGCAGGGCGGAGCTTCGCCAGGGCCTGACCACGATCTTAAACGGCGCCTGCGGTGTCTCTCTGGTGCCCTTCGGGCCGCGCCACCGGCAGGAGCTGCTCCACTATCTGGAGCCGATCACGGGGCGGCTGGATCCGGCTGTTCCGACGGAATCTCTGGGGGCCTATCTGCAGGCGCTGCAAAAGGTTCGGCTGCCGCTGAACGTGGGCATGATGATGGGCGCGGGTACAATCCGTGCCGATCTGTTTGGCTATGGCGAGGCCGACCCGACGGACTACCGGGCCATCCATAGACAACTGGAGCGGGGCCTTGCCGATGGCGCTTTTGGTATCTCCCTCGGCCTGGGCTACGCACCGGAGTGCTTCTACACCACCGAGGGGCTGATCCGTGCCCTGGAGCCGCTGCGAAACGGGGCCGTGCCCATCACCGTTCATATGCGTCAGGAGGGCGACGGCGTCTGCCGCTCGGTGGAGGAGATGATCTCCGTCGCCCGTGCGCTGAACTGCCCGGTCCATATCAGCCACCTGAAGGCCATGGGCAAGCGCAACTGGCACAGCCGTATCCCCGAGGCGTTGGAGCTGATGAAAAACGCCCGCGCCGAGGGGCTGGACGTGTCCTGCGACGTCTATCTCTACGACGCCGGCTCCACCCAGCTTCTCCATCTGCTGCCGCCGGACTTTCTCAAGGGCGGTGTGGACGCCATCTGCAACCGTCTGCGGGACGAAACGCAGCGGGAACGCCTCCGCGACGCCATCGAAAACCGCCGGGATTTTGACAACATCGCCCAGATGGTGGGCTGGGAGAATATCATGCTGTCGGCGCTGAACCTGCCTGAGTACCAGTGCCTTATCGGAAAGACCGTGGCCCAGGCCGCCGGGGAGCTGAAAATGGACCCGGTGGACTGCCTGTGCCGTCTTCTGGCCGACGAGCGCTGCGCCGTCACCATGATCGACCGCATGGCCTGCGAGGACGATATCTGCACCATCCTGCGCGACGGCTATGCCTCCGTGATCTCCGACTCCACCTATCCCTCCACCGGTCTGCCCCACCCCAGGGTGTACGGCTCCTATGTCCGTCTCATCGAGCGCTTCGTCCTGGAAAAGCAGGCGATCTGCCTGCCGGAGGCCGTGCGGAAGGCCACGTCCCTGCCCGCCGAGACCATGGGTCTTGCCGGAAAAGGCCGACTGCAGGTGGGCTTCGACGCGGACATCAACCTGTTCCGCCCGGAGAACCTCCGCGAACGGGCCACCTATCTGGACCCCCGCAGGGAATGTGAGGGCATGGACACGGTCATCGTCGGCGGGACCCCGGCCATTCTCCACGGCCAATGGACCGACGCCCGCACCGGCCGGGTGCTTGCACGACAAAAATAGCTCCAAACCATTTGTTCACAAAAGTTTCAAATTTTGTCGAAGAAAAAATCTTGACTTTTGGGCAAAGGGTGTTATGATGGAGAAAAAGAAATTAGCACTCTCGACTTGAGAGTGCTAAAATTCCATCATACAGGCAATCATGCCGGAAAGGAGCGCCCTATGGACCCCAATGAATTCACACAAAAATCCCTGGAAGCCATCCGCGATGCCCAGACGTTGGCGGCGGAGCACCAGAATCAGCAGATCGAGCAGGTGCATTTGCTCCTGGCGATGATACAGCAGGAGGGCGGTCTGCTGCCGCAGCTTCTGAAAAAAATGGACATCTCCGTGGAAAGCCTGACAGCAGCCGCCAAGGCCGCAGTGGAAAAGCTGCCTGCCGTCAGCGGTTCCGGGCGTGAGGCGGACCAGTTCTACATCTCCCGCGGCGTAGATCGTCTGCTGGCTGAGGCGCAGAAGACCAAGACCTCCATGCGGGACGATTACGTCTCCGTGGAGCACCTGTTCCTTGCCATGCTGGAGACGGCGGACGACACCGTAAAGCCCCTGTTCAATGACTACCGCATCACCAAAGAGAAGACCCTGCAGACCCTCCAGGCCGTGCGCGGCAGTGCGCGGGTCACCACCGACAACCCGGAGAGCACCTACGAGGCGCTGGAAAAATACGGCACCGACCTGGTGAAAAAGGCGCGGGAAAAGAAGACCGACCCGGTCATTGGCCGGGACGAGGAGATCCGCAACGTCATCCGTATTTTGTCCCGTAAAACGAAAAACAATCCGGTCCTCATCGGGGAACCCGGCGTAGGCAAGACCGCCATTGCCGAGGGCCTTGCTCAGCGGATCGTTCGGGGCGACGTTCCCAAATCCCTGCAGGACAAGACCATCTTCTCCCTGGACATGGGCGCGCTGATCGCCGGCGCCAAGTACCGGGGCGAATTTGAGGAGCGTCTGAAGGCCGTCCTCAACGAGGTCAAAAGCTCCGAGGGCCGCATCATCCTCTTTATCGACGAGCTGCACACCATCGTCGGCGCAGGCAAGACCGAGGGCAGCATGGACGCGGGCAACCTCCTGAAGCCTATGCTGGCACGGGGCGAGCTGCACTGCATCGGCGCCACGACCCTTGATGAATACCGCAAGTATATCGAAAAGGATCCCGCCTTGGAGCGCCGGTTCCAGACCGTTCTGGTCAGTGAGCCGACGGTGGAGGACACCATCGCCATCCTGCGCGGCCTGGAGGAGCGCTATGAGGTGTTCCACGGCGTCAAGATCACCGACCCGGCCATCATCGCCGCCGCGACCCTGTCCGACCGCTATATCACCGACCGCTTCCTGCCGGACAAGGCCATCGACCTCATTGACGAGGCCTGCGCCATGATCCGCACGGAGATGGACTCCATGCCCACGGAGCTGGACGTGATCCGCCGGAAGATCATCCAGATGGAGATCGAGGAGGCGGCGCTGAAGAACGAGACGGACACCCTTTCCCAGAGTCGTCTGCAGGAGCTGCGGAAGGAGCTTGCCGAGCAGCGGGAGCAGTTCAATGCCATGAAGACCCAGTGGGAGAACGAGAAAAACAGCATCGGCAAGGTCCAGCAGCTTCGTGAGCGCATCGAAGACCTGGGCGCGCAGATCGAGCAGGCCGAGCAGAGCTACGACTTGGAGACGGCGGCGCGGCTGAAATACGGCGAGCTGCCGGAGCTGAAAAAACAGTTGGAGCACGAGGAAGCTCTGGCCCGTTCCGCACGGCAGAGCAACCTCCTGCGCGACAAGGTGACGGAGGAGGAGATCGCCCGCATCGTGGAGCGCTGGACGGGCATCCCCGTGGCGCGGCTCGTCGAGGGCGAGCGCGAAAAGCTC
>CAMFZO010000096.1 GCA_946006895.1 uncultured Clostridia bacterium
ATTCCTCTACGTCTCGTGGGCTCGGAGATGTGTATAAGAGACAGGTTCCGGCTGCTCGACCAGCATCATGCCGTCGGCACCCACGCCGAAATGCCGGTCACACAGGCGCTTCGCCAGGGCCGCCGGGTCGGTAACGGCACCGTTCCGGTTATCCAGCAGGATGAAATCGTTCCCCGCGCCGCAGTATTTGTAGAATTTCAGCATTATTTCTCACAGCTTTCCCAGAACGTAGTCCTGCATCTCCTCCCGGGAGATGACGTCCCGGTGGAGGACGGGCTTCTGCCGCAGCTCGGCCAGCGCCTTGGGGACGGGCACGCCGGTCATGGCGTGGAGGCGGTCCATGATGTCGAACTCGTCGCCGTCTGCGTCACCGCCGATGGCGCTGAGGACCGCTGCCGGGAATTTATAGGGCGAGGCCGTGGAAAGGACCACCACCGGCGCGTCGCTCTCGTAGCCCTCGGCCACGCTCCAGGCCACCGCCGTATGGGTGTCCATCAGGTAGCCGTGCTCCCGCCAGACCCGTCCGATGGCCGCCTTGGTGCCCTCGTCGTCGCAACAGCCCCAGCCGAAGTGTTCATGGAGCTTTTCCAGCAGGGCAGGCGACACGGTATACACGCCCTTTTCCTTCAGATCGGCCATGTAGCCGGCCACTTCCGCCTCGTTTTCGCAGAGGAAATAGAGCAGGCGCTCCAAATTGCTGGACACCAGAATGTCCATGGAGGGCGAGAGGGTTTTGTAGAACGGCCTGCGCCGGTCATAGACACCGGTGCGCAGGAAGTCCGTCAAAACGTCGTTGCGGTTGGAGGCGCAGACCAGCCTCCCCACGGGAAGCCCCATGCGCTTGGCCAGGTAGCCCGCCAGAATATCGCCGAAGTTGCCCGTGGGAACCACGTAGTCCACCCGGTCGCCCGGGTTGATCCGTCCGGCGCGGAGCAGCTCGGCATAGGCCTTGAAATAGTAGACCACCTGAGGCGCCAGTCTGCCGATGTTGATGGAATTGGCCGAGGACAGCCGCACGCCGCAGCCCTCCGGCACACCGGCGGAGAAGATGGCCTTCACGCCGTTCTGGGTGTCGTCAAAATTGCCCCGGACGGCGCAGACGCAGACGTTGCCGCCCTCCTGGGTGACCATCTGGGCTTTCTGGACCTTGGAAACGCCCTCGTCGGGGTAGAAGACGATGATGCGGGTGCCGGGCACGTCCCGGAAGCCTGCCAGGGCCGCCTTGCCCGTGTCCCCGGAGGTGGCCGTCAGGATCAGAATTTCATCCGTCACGCCCTCCTGCCGCCGCGCCGCCGTGATAAGCTGCGGGAGCATGGACAGCGCCACGTCCTTAAAGGCGGAGGTCGGGCCGCGGAACAGCTCCAAAACGTAGCGGCTTCCTACCTGCACCAGGGGCGTCAGCTCGTCCGTCTCGAATTTTCCCGTATAGGCCCGCTGCACCAGGCCGTGCATATCCTCAAAATCCGGCAGCAGGGCGGACAAGACCGCCTCGGCCATGGAAAAGGTGTCCAGCTCCAAAACGGCGCGCCAGTCGAAGTCGCCGGTTGTCCGGGCGACGAACAAACCGCCGTCGGAGGCCAGTCCCTGCAAAACCGCTGCTGTGGAGCGGGCGCGAAGGTCTTTATTTCTCGTGCTCTGATAGTCCATATCCTATGTCTCCATTTGAAAAAAATTAGCTTGCGTTTTTCTTTTCTATATGATATACTGTTTTTCAAGAAAATGCAAGTGTTTTTCTCAGATGGACACTTGCCCTTGAAAGAAGGCGCTTTTTGATGAAATATAACAAACCAATGCGCATTGCGCTGCTTGGCCTGGGCACTGTGGGCTACGGCGTCTACGAGTTCCTGCAGAAACGCTCCGACATGGAGGTGGCCTGCGCCATGAGCCTGGTGGTCCCCGACGGCGTGACCTGCCCCATTGTCAAAAGCATCGACGAGATTCTCTCCGACGAGAGCATCGACACGGTGGTGGAGGTCATCGGCGGTCTGCATCCGGCCTATGAATGGGTCAAAGGTGCCCTCTCGGCGGGCAAAAACGTCATCACCGCCAACAAGCTCCTCATCGCCAGGCACTACAGCGAGCTGGTGGCCCTGTCCAAAGAGCGGGGCGTGGCGCTGCGGTGCACGGCGGCAGCCGGCGGCGGCATCCCCTGGCTGACCAGTCTGAAGCGCTGCGCCGAGCAGGAGCCGGTCATCCGCATCAGCGGCATCATGAACGGCACCACCAATTTCATCCTCGACACCATGCACCGCACCGGCGGCAGCTTCGCCGACGCCCTGAAGGAGGCCCAGCGCCTGGGCTACGCCGAGGCCAATCCCGCCGACGATCTCAACGGCGCGGACATCCGCCGCAAGCTGGTCATCTCCTCCAACATCGCCTACGGCGGCGTTGTGAATGAGGACGACGTGGCGGTGGAGGGCATCGAGCACATCCAGGATGTGGACATCGCCGCCTTCAAGCGCATGGGCCGGGTCTGCAAGCTCATTGCCGCCTCCCGGAAGCTGGACGGCTGCATCGCCGCCTACATCGAGCCTTCCCTGGTGCCGCCCTCCATGCCCGAATCGGCCATTCCCGACAATTACAACCTCATCTCCCTCACCGGTCAGCACATCGGCAAGCAGAGCTTCTACGGTCAGGGAGCGGGCCGTTACCCCACCGCATATAATGTACTGCAGGACTGCGTGGATGTCCTGGGCGGTGTGGACTGCTTCTACACCGACCGGCTGGAGCCTCTGCGGGTGGACAACAGCAGCGTCGAGCGGCCCTACTACGTCCGCACCAACGGCGTGGACAAATGGCTGCAAGCCAGAATTGACAAAATGCTCGATTGCGGTATAATGACAAAGGCTGTGTCCGTCACTGAGATACACGCCTGGGCAAAGGAGCGTCGGAAGACCGATTCGTCCTGCTTCATTGCCTCTCTGCGATGAATACAAAAAAGGAGCCCTCTCATGTTAAAAGCCTTGAAATTTGGCGGGACCTCCATGGCCGACGCCAAGCAATATCAAAAGATCCGCGACATTGTACGCTCTGACCCGTCCCGCCGTGTGGTGGTCGTGTCCGCCGCAGGAAAACGCTTCTCCGATGACAACAAGATCACCGACCTGCTCTACCTGTGCTACGCCCACCTCCAGTACGGCGTCTCCTGCGACAGCATTTTCGGCCTGATCCGGGAGCGCTACACCCAGATCCGCGATGAGCTGGGCCTGAAGACCGACCTGGAGAGCGAATTTGCCGCCCTGCGAAAGAAAATGGACAGCGGCATCTCCCGGGAGGAGCTGGTGTCCCGGGGCGAGTATTTCTCCGCCCTGCTCATGGCCGAATACCTGGGCTTTGATTTCATTGACGCCACAAAGTGGCTCTTCTTCCACTATGACGGCACCGTGGATCAGGAGAAATCCTATCCGGCTCTGCGCGCTCTGGTGAAGGACCGAGGCGTCGTCATCCCTGGCTTTTACGGCCTCATGCCCGACGGCAAGATCCGCACCCTGACCCGCGGCGGCAGCGACATCACCGGCGCTCTGGCGGCAGCCGCGCTGGATGCAGACGTCTATGAGAACTGGACCGACGTCTCCGGCATCCTGATGGCTGACCCGCGCATCGTCGAAAATCCCAAGACCATCGAGCGGGCCACCTACAGCGAGCTGCGCCAGCTCTCCTACAGCGGTGCCCAGGTGCTCCACGAAATGACGGTCTTCCCCGTGCGGGAGAAAAACATCCCCCTGAACATCCGCAACACCAACGACCCGGATCATCCCGGCACCCTGGTCTCCGAGGAGTTCCAGGAGCTGCCCAACGCGCCGCGCTTCATCACCGGCATCGCGGGCAAGAAGGATTTCTCCATCGTCACCATCTCCAAAAAGGGCATGGCCGGCGCCGTGGGGACCCTGCGGGCCATTGTGGAGGTCTTCGAGGACAACACGGTGCCCATCTGCTATACCCCCACGGGCATCGACGTCATCTCCCTGGTGGTGCCCACGGAGAAGCTGACCCCCCATCTTTACTCCCTCACCGGTGACCTGCGCACCAAGGTCCGTCCCGACAGCATCAAGGTGACGGACAATATCGCCATTGTCGCCGCCGTCGGACGGAAAATGGCCTTCCGTGCCGGTACCTCGGGTAAGATCTTCGCCGCCCTCGGCCAGCAGGGCATCAACATCCGCATGATCTCCCAGGGTCCGGATGAGCTGAACATTCTGGTGGGCGTGGACGAAAAGGACTACGCCGCCACCATCCGCGTCCTCTACGACGCGTTTGTGAAATAAAAACTGGCTTTACAAACTGTTTTCCTACCAACGAAGCCTCTGTAGGGACCGGCGTCCCCGACGGTCCAAAACGATTTTGGAACTCGATGTTCCAAAATCGTTCCCGTCCATGAGGCATTGGTTTTTCTGAAAATTTGCCCGTTGAGGTCAAATTTTCAGTTGGACTGTCCGGGAGGCCAGTCCCTACGGGGTCATCCGTCGGCATACTGCATTGCAAAGCCCGGTTGGCCTGATACAACCAAAAATTTTTCGGGCGCGGTACGGCGCCCCGACAGAAACGGGAGTGTGAACCATGAAGGAATACAAGGTTGCGATTTTGGGCGCCACCGGCGCCGTCGGCAGAGAAATGATGAAGATCCTGGCGGAGCGAAAGTTCCCCGTCAAGGAGCTGCATCTGCTTGCCAGCGCCCGCAGTGCGGGCAAATACCTGGAATGGCAGGGGAAAGCCATCCAGATCGAGGAGGCCTGCGACGCCGCCTTTGAGGGCATGGACATTGTACTGGGCGCGGCGGAAAACGACATCGCCAAGCGCTTTGCTCCGGCCATCGTCAAAGCCGGCGCGGTCTTTGTGGACAATTCCTCCGCCTTCCGTATGGACCCGGAGGTGCCCCTCATCGTCCCCGAGATCAACCCGGAGGACGCCAAGCAGCATCACGGCATCATTTCCAACCCCAACTGCTCCACCATCATCACCGTCACGGCGGTGAACGCCCTCAACGCCCTGTCGCCCATCCGGTCCATGGTGGCCTCCACCTATCAGGCCGTCTCCGGCGCGGGTGCCGGCGGTCCCCTGGAGCTGGCGGAGGAAGTGGAGGCCCTGCGCGAGGGCAAGCCCGTCACGCCCAAGGTCTTCGCCCATCAGATTGCCTATAACCTCATCCCGCAGATCGGCAGTGAGCAGTACGAGGGCTATACCAGCGAGGAGATGAAGATGCAGAACGAGGGCAGAAAGATCATGCATCTGCCCGACCTGACCGTGTCCTGCACCTGCGTCCGCGTCCCCGTGGTTCGCAGCCATTCCATCTCCGTCGCGCTTCGGTTTGACCGTCCTGTCTCCGTGGAGGAGGCCAGAGACGCCATCTCCAAGGCGCCCGGCTGCGTTTTGGTGGACGATCTGGCGAAGAAGGAATATCCCATGCCCCTGGACACCTCGGACCAGGATCTGGTCTTTGTGGGCCGTATCCGCAAGGATCTGACCGACGAAAACGGTCTGTGCCTGTGGTGCTGCGGCGACCAGGTCCGCAAGGGCGCCGCCACCAACGCCGTGCAGATCGCCGAGCTGCTGGTGGAGTAACCGGACATACAATTATTTTAGGGCACGGCAGAGTCGCCGTGCCCTACATCTATATATGGAACTTGACCGTAGGGGCGGACGACTCTGTCCGCCCATTGATAGAAGCAGCGAACAGCGAACAGTGAACGGTGAACAGTGAACAGTGAACAGTGAATAGTGAACAGTGAACAGGTAATGTGTGCGCTTTGCGCACGAAACAGAAAGAGCGGCGCGCCCAGTGGTCGCGCCCTACGCCAAGTATGGGGCCTTAGTGTAGGGCACGGCGACTCTGCCGTGCCGCTTTATGATTCGTCTGCGCAGCAGACACCTCCGTTATTCACTATTCACTGTTCACCATTCACTGTTCACTAAATAATTTAAATCGTGCGCGGAGCGCACACCACAGTCATTC
>CAMFZO010000097.1 GCA_946006895.1 uncultured Clostridia bacterium
CAGCCAGATACCCGCTCCACTTGTTCAGCAGAATACCATCCAGCCGCCGGGTCAGATTTTTGCCCGCCGCGCTTTTTTTCACACTTTTGGAGGCCACTTTCTCCGCCCGCAGGACAAAACGGCGGGCAATGGCATCGGATTCCTCCTCCGTTTCGCCCCGGATGGGGCCGCTTTCCGGCAGCAGCGGCGCAAAGCCGTCACAGACGCTGCGCACGGCCTCCAGCAGTCGCTGTGTTCCCTCTCCCCGGTTGGCCGAGGTGGCCACCACCGGCACCCCCAGCTCCCGTTCGAGCCTCGCCGTGTCCACCAAAAGCCCTGCGCGCCGCGCCTCATCCATCAGATTGACGCAGACCACCGTCTTCGGCGACAGGGCGAGAACCTGGAGCACCAGGATCAGGCTGCGCTCCAAACAGGTAGCGTCGCAGACGGCAACGGTGCAGTCGGCGCCGCCGCTGCGCAGAAAGTCCTCCGCCACCTGTTCCTCCGGCGAACGGCTGACCAGGGAATAGGCCCCCGGCAGGTCCACGATCTGAATTTCCTCCCCCTTGTATTGACACCGGCCCTGGGCAAGCTCCACGGTCTTGCCGGGCCAGTTGCCGGTATGTTGATTTCTGCCTGTGAGGGCGTTGAACAGTGTGCTTTTTCCCACGTTGGGATTGCCCGCCAGGGCGATGAGGCTCATGGCTCCGTCTCCACGGCGATGCAGCGGCTGTCCTGCCTCCGCAGCGCCAGAACCGTCCCGCGTACACAGTAGAGGACCGGGTCCCCGGCGGGGCTGCGCCGAAGGCACCGGACCCGGGTTCCCTCGATAAGCCCGAAGTCCAGCAGTCTCCGGCGCATGGCGCCCTGCATCCGCAGGGCCTTGATTCGGGCGCACTGTCCCTCCCGCAGATAATTTAATGTTGTCTCCATGAAAATTCCTCCTCTGTCTTACTCATTCTATACGCCTGCGGTGCATTTGGTGCACATTCGGCTTCGGTTTCGCATAAAACATAGGGAAGGAGGGTTTCTATGGAATCAACATTCTTTTACGGTGCCTGTACGCCGCGGGGCTTTGTTTCACACTATGATTCTCTGCTGCAGGAGGTGCGGCAGCTCACGATCATCAAGGGCGGCTCAGGCTGCGGCAAGTCCACCTTTATACGCGCCATCGGCAAAGCGGCCCAGGAGCGTGGCCTGGATGCCGTGTACATTCTCTGTTCCTCGGACCCGGATTCTCTGGACGGCATCATTCTCCCCCAGCTATCCACCGCCTACGTAGACGGTACCGCGCCCCATGTGCTGGAACCGGGACTTTGCGGCGGCGGCATGAACTATCTGAATTTCGGAGAGCTGTATGACCGGGAGGCCATGAAGCCCAACGAGGATGAGATCCGAGCGGTCCAGACGGAAAACGCCGCCCAATATCCCTATGTGACCGCCTGTCTGGCAGCCGCCGACAAGCTCCTCGACGCGGTACGGGAGGCGACAAAGCACCGGCGGTTCCGGGAAGAGACCGACGCCATTGCCGAATGTCTAGCTCTGTCGTCCCTCAGCGCCACCGGTGGTCAGGGCAGCGTCTCCCGGCGTTTTTTAAGCGCCGTGACGCCTAAGGGGTTGTTTTTCTGCACCAAAACACCGGCGGCTCTGTGCGAACGGGTCTATGTTCTGCGGGATAACTACGGTCTGGCGCCGCAGCTTCTGGATCTTTTGCTGCAAAAGGCGGAGGACATGGGCCACCGCTGCATCGCCTGCTATTCTCCCCTGCTGCCCGACGGCCAGCCCACCCATCTGCTGATCCCGACGGCAAAGACCGCCTTTGTCAGCGAAAGCAGGGACTTTCCCTATTCCGAGCCGTGCTTCTGCCGCATCGACCTGGATTCCACCCTGCCGCCTGCCCTGCGCCGGGACCTGAGCTTCTACGACAAGACCGTCTCCACCCTGCTGTATCAGGCGGTGGCCCATCTACGTCAGGCAAAGCAGCTCCACGACCGCATGGAACTGCTCTGCAGGCCCTTTGTGGACTTCAGGGCCGCAGACGCACTGACCCAACAGACGATCCTCAAGCTATTTGGCGAAAAATAGTCGGATTTTTTGACGGATTTCGTCATTTTTGCCGTTGTTTTTCCGGGAAAACGGTGGTACGATAGTGGGCGCAAAAGAAATGGAGGTATACAAGATGAAATTGCTCATTATCGTTCTCAATAAAATAGAATGTCTGGACAAGATTCTGACAAAATTCGGCAAAAACAACCTGCCCGGCGCGACCATTCTGGACAGCAGAGGCATGGCCCAGTCTCTGGAGGGCCACGACGAGCTGCGGTTCCTTGGATCCCTGCGGCTGCTGATGAATCCCGCCCACAAGGAAAACAAAACCATTTTCATGGTCCTGCCTGAGGAAAAGATCCCGCTGGTCTCCAAGATCGTCAACGAGGTCACCGGCGGCCTGGAGAAGCCCGACACGGGCATCCTCTTTACCGTTCCCGTAGATCATGTCGAGGGAGTGGAGCAGCACCTATGATACTCAATACACTCACCGACCTGGCGCTGATGATTTTCGCCGGAATGTTCTGCGGCCGGATGGCAAAGCATCTGCGTCTGCCCAACGTCACCGGCTATCTGGTAGCGGGCCTGCTCATCGGTCCTGCCGTGCTGGGCCTGCTGTCGGAGGATTTTCTCGACGGCATCTCTCTGATCTCCGACGTGGCCCTGGGCTTTATCGCCTTTTCCATCGGCAACGAATTCAAGCTGTCCTACTTCAGGCGGGTCGGCGCGGCTCCCATCGTCATTGCTTGTCTGGAATCGCTGTTTGCCGTGCTGTTTGTGGTCTGCGGCCTGCTGATCTCGGGCCAGAGCCTGCCCTTCTCCCTGGTTCTCGGTGCCATTGCCGCCGCGACAGCTCCCGCCGCCACCATCATGGTCATCAAGCAGTACCGTGCCAAGGGCCCGGTGACGGAATCCCTGCTGTCCGTCGTCGCCATTGACGACGCCACAGCCCTGATCCTCTTCTCCCTAGCCGTAGCCGTTGCCCAATCGGTCACCAACAGCGGCGCTTCTCTGGGCGCGTCCCTGCTGGCTCCCGTCAAGGAGATCGGCGGCGCGCTGGTGGTCGGCGCGGCTCTGGGCTTTGCCTTCCTGCTTCCCCTGCGGTTTTTCAAAAAGCAGGGCAACCGCCTATCCCTCATTGTGGGCTTTATTTTCGCGGGTCTGGGCCTCGCCGAATGGCTGGGCCTGTCTGATCTGCTTTTGTGCATGGCCATGGGCGCGGTGATCGCCAATTTTTCTCCCGACGTCGGCAAGCTCATGGATATCTGTGACAGTGTCACGCCGCCGATCTTCATGCTCTTTTTCGTGGCCTCCGGCGCGGATCTGAAGCTCTCCGTTTTGCCCACCGTCGGCATCATCGGCGTGATCTACATCCTTCTGCGTGTCGCCGGCAAGATATTCGGCGCGGGTCTCGGCGCAGCCGTCTGCAAGTGCGACCGGGCGGTGCGGAAATACCTGGGGCCATGTCTGCTTCCACAGGCAGGCGTCGCCATCGGTCTTTCGCTGGCTGCCGGCGAGGTGGTGCCGGATTTCGCCCCCCAGATCCGGGCGGTCATCCTTTGCGGCACCCTGATCTATGAACTGGTCGGTCCGGCCATTACCAAGCTCTCCCTGAAAAAGGCGGGAGAGATCCAAGGAAAATAAAAAACAGCGCAGTGCGGAACTGAAGATCCGCACTGCGCAAATTTTTATTTGGTGCCGAAAATACGGTCGCCGCAGTCGCCCAGACCGGGGACAATGTAGGCGTTCTCATTGAGCTTTTCGTCCACCGCCGTGACGAAAATATCAATATCGGGATGGGCCTCGCTGACCGCCTTGATGCCCTCCGGGGCGGCGATAATGTCCATCAGTGTGATGGATTTGCAGCCGTACTCATTTTTCAGAATGTCGATGGCGGCAATGGCGCTGCCGCCGGTAGCCAGCATGGGGTCAACGATGAAGACCTGACGCTCGGAAATATCCGGGGGCATTTTGCAGTAATACTTGACCGGCTCATGGGTCTCCGGGTCGCGGAACAGGCCAATGTGTCCCACCTTCGCCGACGGTATCAGGGAGATCATGGTGTCCACCATGCCCAGACCGGCGCGCAGAATGGGGACGATCGCCAGCTTTTTGCCCGCAAGGACCTTGACCTTGGCCGTGGCGACGGGGGTCTCGATCTCGACCTCCCTGGTGGCAAGATTGCGCGTGGCCTCATAGCACATCAGTGCGGCGATCTCGCCCACGGCCTCGCGGAACTCCTTGACGCCCGTATTCTTGTCACGCAGGATGGACAGCTTGTGCTGCAAAAGGGGATGCTCTAAGATTTGTACTTTTCCCATATTTCCTCTCCTTCGTTTCGCTGCAGGCGCTCATTGCGTTCCCGTTCCGCCTGCGAAAGCCGCAGATAGTTGGGCTCCAGCACCGCGCCGTCAAAGTCCGCCCCCGTCAGGAGGAGCCTCCTTGCGCACAGCGCCACGCCTGATGCGCGCTGCATCCGTTGGTGTTCCGGCGCCAAACGGCAACCGGGAACTTGTTCACTGAGGGTATTATAGCATAACTGCGCCCCGTCGCCAACCATTATTTTCGGTTTTTCCAAGTTTTTCAGCTCCGCTGCCAAGTCCTCCAAAGAGAGGGCGCGATCCTCCGTCAGGCGGGTCAGCACACCGCCGTGGCAGGAAAACAGTGCGTTATAGACCTGCTGCCGCCGGGCATCCATGGCGCAGCAGATGATGCCGTCAAATTCCGCGGCCTGCCGGGCCATGGCCTCCAGGGTGGACACGCCGACACAGGGAAGCTCCGCACCCCAGGCAAAGCCCTTGGCGGCAGCCACGCCGATCCGGACGCCGGTAAAGCTGCCGGGACCCGCCGCGCAGGCAACCGCCGTAATATCACCGGGGGTCAGACCGCAGTTGGCCAGAAGCTCCTCCGCTATTTTCATCAGGGTGCGGCTGTGGGTCTGGCCGCAGTTCAGATAGGTCTCCCCCAGGAGCCTGTCCTCCTCCAAAACCGCCGCGGAGGCCGCTTTGGCGGAGGTCTCAAAAGCTAAAATTCTCATAGTCTGTGTTTCCTTCAATGGTGATTTCCCGTGTTTCATCGGAGCGCTTCTCGATGCGCACGGTGACTGCGTTTTCCAGAGCCTCCTGCACATTTTCGCTCCACTCCACCGCGCAGACGCCGCCGCGCTGGAGATAGTCCTCCCAGCCAATATCGAACAGGTCATCGGCAGAGGAAAGACGGTACATATCAAAATGGAACAGCGGCAGCCTGCCGCCCAGATATTCGTTGACGATGGTATAGGTCGGGCTGGTGACCCGGGCGGAAATATCCAGTCCCCTGGCCAGGCCGCGGGTAAAGGCGGTTTTTCCGGCGCCCAGGTCTCCGTAGTAGGCAACAATTTCGCCGCCCCGGAGCCGTCTGCCCAGGGCCTCGCCGAGGGCTTCCGTCTCCTCCGGCGTATGGGTAAGGAATCGCATTCCTGCATCACATCCTTTTTCGTCGCTATTGTATCACAGACTGTCCCCGTTCGCCACACTTTTTTCTCCTTTGCCGCACATCATTGGAATGTCTGACCGGCGGCGGCCTGCAGCGGACAATTACGGATTGACAATCAACGGGGCGGCGTGATAAAATAAGTATTCAAAAGCTGTCGGCGGGAGGTGAGACTGTGAAGAAGCTGTCGGCAAAGATCGTAGAGATCGCAAAAAAGGGCGATATGCTCCTGCTGGCGCTGTGCGTCGTGGCAACGCTGTTCGGCATCGTCATGGTCTATGCCGCCACCGCCACCGAGGACAACGCCCGCTACATCATTATCCAGAGCGGCTGTCTGGTGGCCGGCGTCATCATCTATTTTGCTCTCACGGCCTTTGACATCTGTCTCTTATACACATCTCCGAGCCCACGAGACGTAGAGGAAT
>CAMFZO010000098.1 GCA_946006895.1 uncultured Clostridia bacterium
GGGATAGCGGCAGGTGTAACCCATCTGACCCACCTGTATAACGCCATGCCCGCCATCCACCACCGCAAGCCCGGCGTCATTGCGGCCGCCGCTGAGGCAGAAACCGTCAGCGCCGAGCTGATCTCCGACGGGCAGCACGTCCATCCCGCGTCGGTGCGGCTGGCCTTCCGTATCTTCGGCGCAAGCCGCATGGTTCTGATCTCCGACTCCCTCCGCTGCTGCGGAATGCCCGACGGCGAGTATGAGCTGGGCGGTCAGCAGGTATTTTTGCAGGGCGGCATTGCGCGGCTGGCAGACGGCACCATCGCTGGCTCGGCCACCAATCTCTTTGACTGTATGCGCCGCGCCGTCTCCTTCGGCATCCGCCGGGAGGATGCCATCCGCGCCGCCACCTACAATCCTGCGCGGCAGATCGGTGCGCTTGCCGAGGTCGGCTCCATCGCCGACGGCAAGGTGGCTGATTTCGTCCTCTGCGACGCGGAGCTGAACCGTCAGGCCGTCTATCTGGCGGGAGAAAAAATTTAATCAAAAGCTTTCATAAAGCCCCAAAAATACGGAAAACCCGTTCTTCTCAGAGAAAGAAGAACGGGTTTTCAATACTGCTGCCCCAGAGGGCGGAGGCGGTGCGCCACATGGCCTTGGCGTGGATACGGTCGTGCCACAAGAAGCGGCGCAGGCCCTTGCGGAGGGTCCATTTTTCGCCATCGGGCGCGGTATAGACGCGGCAGTCCAGGAAATCCGGCAGGTTCTCCAGCTCAGAGAGGGCCTGCATCCGATTGAGGTAAATATCGGGCACATCCTCGGTCTCCAGACCGAAAGCGCCGGTATAGTAAGAGGTCACCCGGTTGGTATGCTCATACATTTCCCGGGGCGTTCTGGGCACAGGGCCGTAAAAGCAGCGGCGGGGCGGACGGCCGGAAATGTCCGGGTTGGGGATGCTCTCATAAAGCCGCCGGAAATCCCGGGCGGACTTTAGAACCAGCAGCTTCAGCCGCTCATATTCGGCCTCGGTCAGCGGCTCCCGCTCTGCGGCAAAGAGGACGTCTGAATCGGCCTGACAGATCTGCAGACCGGACAGATGCCGCTCAGTGATCTCGATCTCCGGCGCGTCATAAGAGGGCTGCTCCACGCCGCTCCAGCGCAGATAGGAGCGCAGCTCCCCGCCGAATTTTGCCAGGGCTTCGTTCTCCGACGCGCCGCGCACATAAGCGCCGGGAAAGTCGACGGAATAGATCAGATAACCGTTTTCATTGAACTCGCAGACAGCTTTCATACAAGCGCCTCCATCGTTTTGGCTGATAATACAACGTCCGCCGGGATGTCGTGGTCCTCCGTCGGCAGGCAGTCCAAAAGCTGAAAATCATAGCACAGGGCAATGGTGGGGTGAGGCTCCCGGGCAAGGAAGCGGTCATAATAGCCGCCGCCGTAACCCATTCGGTGGCCCTGGCGGTCAAAGGCAAGGCCGGGCATAAGGACCAGGGCGTCCGGCGCGTCGGCAATCTCTCCCTCTACAGGCTCGAGGATGCCGCCGAAGCCCGGCTCCAGTCGGGTGTGGTCCGTCAGCCACAAGAAGTCCATCCGTCCGTCGGTGATTTTCGGCACCGCCAGACGCTTTCCGTCGACCGCCGCCTGACGGAGAATGGCCTGGGTACGCACCTCCTGATTATAGCTCAGATAGGCGTAGACGGCCCCGGCTCGTTGGTAGAGCGGATGGGCATACAACTGACGGGCCAGGTCCTCGGAAGCTGCAAGAATCTGCGCCCCGGTCATGGCGCGCTTTTTCGCGGCGATCTCCCGCCGCAATGCTGCCTTATCCAATACACTCACCTCTGCGGCTATTTTACCACACCGTGCGCTGTCATGTCAATAAAGGGGCATTTTCTCTGTCGAATTTTGAGCAAAAAAATCGAACTGTCCATTGCGCAGGAGGCATTTGGATTGTTATAATGACTTCAAATATAAAAAGGATGGTCGTACATATGAAATACCACGTTTTATTCAACCCCTATGCCGGCAATGACCTGGGAGAGGGCAAGGCGCGTGCGCTGACCATGGACGCGGAGCTGTGCTTCTGCGACATGACCAAGCTGGACAGCTACGAGGCGTTTTTTGCCGGAATCGGGCCGGAGGACGGTGTGATCCTCGCCGGCGGCGACGGCACTCTTAACCGTTTTGTCAACGACACGGAGGACCTGTCCATCCCCAACGATATTCTCTATTACGCCATCGGCAGCGGCAATGACTTTTTGAAGGACCTGAATAAGGAGGTCGGCTGTGCCCCCTTCTCCATCAAGGAATATCTGAAGGACCTGCCCACCGTCACTGTCAAGGGCAAGACCTGCCGCTTCCTCAATAACGTTGGTTTCGGCATCGACGGCTACTGCTGCGAGGTGGGCGACAAGCTCCGCCAGGCCACCGACAAGCCCATCAACTACGCCGGCATTGCCATCAAGGGTCTGCTGTTCCACTTCAAGCCCCGCAACGCCGTCATCACGGTGGACGGCAAAACCTATGAATTTAAAAAGGTCTGGCTGGCTCCCACCATGAACGGGCGTTACTACGGCGGCGGCATGATGGTCGCCCCGAGCCAGGACCGCAATGACCCGGCGGGGACCGTGTCGGTGTCGCTGATGTACGGCTCCGGCAAGCTCAAGACCCTGATGGTCTTCCCCTCCATCTTCAAGGGCGAGCACGTGAAGCACACGGAGATGTGCAAGGTTCTGACGGGCCATGAGATCACCGTGAAATTCGACCGGCCCACCGCCCTGCAGATCGACGGCGAGACGGTTCTGGGCGTGACGGAATACGCGGTCTCCAGCCGCGTCCCCGCGAAAGTATAAATAATCGGCGGCTCTCCGCAGGGAGGGCCGTTCCGTCTGTCAAAAAGCATCCCAAGTTGCGGCAAACCAGGCGTCGGGCAGGCGAAAGTCTGCCCGGATTTTTTGCATTTCTTGTTGCAGACGGGGGATGTTTGTGGTAGAATATACGCCAATATACGAGAAAACAAACACATAACATTCACAAAAAGGAGAGAGCATCAATGAAGACCATCCGAATTTCCGATCAAACGCTGCGTTTGAACGAGACGCAGAAAAGCCCTGTTTCCAGCTTCCGCGAGAAGGTGGAGATCATGAAAGAGATGGATCGACTTTGCGTGGATGTGATTGAGACGACCTGCCGAAAGGAGCAGAAGGCGGACGCTTTACTGCTGCATACCGCCGCTCCCCTGCTGCGTCACAGCGCTCTGAGCTGCGCCTGTGAACTGACTACCGAGGGGATCGACGCCGCGTGGAACGCCATCAAAGCCGCCGCGAAGCCGCGACTGCTGCTTTCCGTCCCCACCTCCAGTGTGCAGATGGAGTACCTCTGCGGCTGCAAGCCGAAGGTGCTTTTGGAAAAGATCCCCGCACTCGTCTCCCATGCCGCCGCGCTTTGCCCCGAGGTGGAGTTTGCCGCCGTGGACGCAACGCGCAGTGAGCCAGAATTCCTGCGTCAGGCAATCCAAGCGGCGATTGACGCGGGTGCAACGACCGTAACCGTCTGCGATACGGCGGGCGTTCTGCTGCCTGAGGAATTCAGTGACTTCCTCCGCAAGCTGCAGGAAGCCGTTCCCACGCTGCAAAAGGTCTGTCTCGGCGTAGAGTGTTCGGATAAGATGCACATGGGCGCCGCCTGCATGGTCGCGGCGGTGCAGGCGGGCGCGACGCTGCTCAAGACCGCCATCGGCTCTGGGGAGCTGCTTCCCGTCTCCGCGTTTTCCGATATATTAAAGCTGCGCGGCGATTCGCTGGAACTGAACTGCGCACTGAATCAGCCCGTGCTGGAGCAGGCTTGCGACAGAATTCGGGACATGCTTTCGGCAAAGCAGAGCGCGCGTTCCCCCTTTACCGCAGGCGTGCAGGCGCTCGACGAAGCCATTCTCCTGCACGCGGGAGACGACCGCGCAACCGTCGCTGCCTGTGTTTCCAAGCTGGGCTATGAGCTGAGCGAGGAGGATCTGGCGCGGGTCTATGAGAGCTTCCGCCGTCTTTCCGAAAAGAAGGACATCGGCAGCCGCGAGTTGGATGCCATCGTCGCAAGCTCCGCGATGCAGGTCGCGCCGACCTATCGTTTGAAGACCTTCGTCGCCAACAGCAGCAATGTCATGAGCGCAACCGCGCAGATCGAGCTGGAGAAAAACGGCCGGCTTTTGCAGGGCATCAGCCTTGGCGACGGCCCCATCGACGCCGCCTTCCTCGCCATTGAAGGCATTGTCGGGCATCACTTCGACCTGGACGACTTCCAAATTCAAGCCGTCACCGAGGGCCGCGAGGCCATGGGCGAGGCGCTGGTCAAGCTCCGTTCCAACGGCAAGCTCTACGCGGGGCGCGGCATTTCAACAGACATCATCGGCGCGAGTATTCACGCATACATCAGCGCGCTCAACAAAATCTGCTATGAGGAGGCGCAGGAATGAAGCTCTCCTTTTCCACCAATCACTGGGGTGAAAATAACATCAGCCGCTGCCTTGACATCGCCGCGGAATACGGCTTTTCGGGCGTGGAGCTGCACAGCCTCGACGACCTCGGCGGCGAAACGCCCGCTGCGGTCTATCACCGACTGATCGCGCTTGGATTAAAGATCCCCTGCGTCGATCTTTGCGCCGACATCGGCAATTCTGCGCAGAAGGACGCCGCCCTTGCCGAGCTGAAAGCAGTGCTTCCCGCCATGCAGGCGCTGCGCGTGACCTATCTGCGTCTGCGCGCCTCAGAGGGCGAAGCAGCCGTCGATGCGGCAAAGGACTTCCTGCGTGAAGCAGTCCCAGTCGCGGAGCGCGGCGGCATCGTCCTGCTCATTGAAACGGCAGGCGCGTTTGCCAACACCGAGACGCTGCGCGGCGTACTCGGCAGCTTTGCCTCCGACGCTCTCGGCGCTCTGTGGGATCTCCACTATCCCTACCATGTCTGCGGGGAAAGCCCGGAGGACACCATCCGCAACCTCGGCGCGTATGTGCGCCATGTCCATATCAAGGACTCCACCGACGCGGGCACCTACTGTCTCGTCGGCGAAGGCGCACTCCCGCTGGATGAATTCATTGACGCACTGCGTTCTGTCAACTATGACGAGTTCATCTCGCTGGAATGGGACCCCGCGTGGGCAGAAGAATATGCCGATATGGATCTGATCTTCACCCACTTTGTCAGCTTCATGTCGCGCTATTCCAACCTCTCCCGCGCCCGCAAGAGCCTCTATCACAGCCGCAGCGGCGCAGGCAGATTTGTCTGGAAAAAGGACGCGTTGATTGAAAAGACCTTCTCACAGGTGCTTGACACGATGGCAGAGGAGTTCCCCGATCAGTACGCCATCAAATACACGACCCTTGACTACACCCGCACTTACGCGCAGTTCCGCGACGATGTGGACACCTTTGCCCGCGCCCTGATCGATATGGGCGTCCGGGCAGGCAGCCATGTCGCAGTCTGGGCGACGAATATCCCGCAGTGGTATATCGCCTTTTGGGCAGTAACCAAACTCGGCGGTGTCTTAGTCACGGTTAACACCGCCTATAAGATTCACGAGGCGGAATACCTGCTCCGCCAGTCCGACACCCACACCCTCGTCATGGTCAGCGGCTACCGCGACTCCGACTATGCCTCGATCATCTCGGAGCTTTGCCCGGAGCTTGCCGATACGCGCCCGGGCGATCCTTTGCGGAGCAAGCGTCTGCCCTTCCTGCGCAATGTCATTACCGTCGGTTTCTCCATGCAAGGCGCAATGACCTGGGAGCAGGCGATCAGCCGCAGCGCGAAGGTGCCGATTGAGGAGGTGCAGCGCATGGCTGCCGCCGTCAATGTCCACGATGTGTGCAATATGCAGTACACCTCCGG
>CAMFZO010000099.1 GCA_946006895.1 uncultured Clostridia bacterium
CCCTTTGTCTGGTAGACAAAGGTTGTTTCTTTTCTGGAGCGGGTGACGAGGCTCGAACTCGCTACCTCCACCTTGGCAAGGCGGCGCTCTACCGGATGAGCTACACCCGCAGTTGCAGGTGTTATTATAGCGGCGTTCCTGTCGTTTGTCAAGGGATTTTTTCACTTTTTTCCCGCGCCGCGCTGTATGACCCGCTACGAAGCGGGCCCGGATTCCGTGGAGGCTTCCGTCGGCGACTCTGTCGTCTCGCTTGCGGTGCCGGATGACTCCGTCGGCGGCTCCGTAGGTTCGCTGGTAGGTTCGGTAGGCTCCGACGTCGGCTCGGTGGGCACGATGGTCGGCGGCAGCGTGGGAATGACGATGGACGGCTGGGTCGGCTCCGCGGAGGGCTCAGTGGCCTCGGTGTTCTCCACAGGGTTCCCGCTCTCATCTGTTTCCTCCGGGGTGGCGGGGTAATCGCCGGCCTCCCAGACATAGCCCTCCTCGATGAGCTGCGCCGCAGTCAGAAGCTCCGGGCTGTTGCCGCCGGAGAGCATATCCCGCATCAGATCCACGTAGTAGTATTCCCTGCCCAGCCGGATCAGATTCCAGTAGTGGGAAACGCCGTCTTTGAAGCCGGAGATCAGGCGGCAGTCCATGCCCTCGGAGCTGCACTCATAGCGGAACACGGTGGCAAAGGACAGGCTGTGGGCCGCACCGTCACACAGCAGCCGGTAGGCGGGCATCACAGGCTCCTCGGTGTCAATGGTATAGACGAAACGGCCCGCCAGAAAACGGTACAGCCGGGTAACGCGCTCGGCGTCGGTGCTGCCGGAATGGATGAAGGAATGGACAGAGGCGAGGATGGTATTGACCTCCGCCTGCATGACGCGAAGCTCGTCGCGGGTCTTGGGATAGACCATGTGCAGCTCTAAAATCCGGGTTTCGCCCTCGTTGGGATAGACCTGGGCCGACAGCTCCGGCAGGGCGGGCATCTTGTCAGGGTTCTCCAGGCAATACTCGCGGATGTAAGCCGCAAAATCCGCCTCCTCATAGTTGCGGATGCGCAGGGTCAGGGCGGTATTATAGTCGGTCAGCGCCTGCTGTATCTTGGCGTATGCGCCCCCTATGCCGTTGACGGTAACGATGGAGTTGATCTCGGCAGCGCTGCGGCGAAAGACGATATTCAGAGAGATAACGCCGTTTTCCCCGTCGCCGGAAAGCTCCGCGTCGGCATAGTCTACGGCGTAGGCGCCGATGGGGTCCTCCTCCGTGGCGTAGCGGATGGTCTCGGCCAGATCGGCGGCAATGTCGCCGCTGTAGTCGGAGACCAGGAAGGTGCCCCGCTCGGTCCAGTCGCGGATGAAGGACAGGACCGCGCCGCGCAATTCACTGCGGTTGGTGACGGTGAGAGGGACCTCCTCCTCGGTGGCACCGGAGGAAACGGGCTGTTCGGCGTGGGGTGTGACGGAGAGAAGCTCGTCCTGGCCCCAGCCGCTGCAGGCGGTCAGCCCCAGAAGCACCGACGCGATCAGGATAGCTGACAGAAGTTTTTTCACAGGGCGGACCTCCTTTCAGGAAGCAAAGTTACGTGATCTACAGCTCATAGCGGTCATACCGCTTGAAGCCGTCGCCCAGGACCTGGTGGGCGTCCTGGAGGATGATGAAAGCGTCGGGATCGACGGAGATGACCAGCTCCTTGAGCTGGGCTAATTGGCTGCGCTTGACGGCGCTGAGCAGAACGTTCTTGCCCGAGCGCGTAAAGTAGCCCTCGCCGTGGAGCAGCGTCACGCCGCGCTCCAGTTGACCGGTGATGGCGCTGCCGATCTCATCATAGTGGTCGGAGATGATAAGGGCGACCTTGGCGTAATCCATGCCGTAGACCACCTTGTCCAGAACGATGGACGAAAGCACCAGGGTGACGATGCTGTAGAGGGTGTTGTTAAATTCCCGGTAGACGATACCGGTGGCCACTGCGGTGCACAGGTCCATGCAGAGGATGATCTTGCCGATGGGGAAATTCCGCAGCCGGAGCTTGAGCAGCCTGGCGACGATGTCCACGCCGCCGGTGGAAGCGCCTGCCAGAAAGACGATGCCCAGGCCCACGCCGGCCATGACGCCGCCGAAGATGGAGGCCATCAGCGGCTCAACGGTGGGGATCGGCAGCAATGCGGCGAACAGGTCGAAGCAGACGGAGGAAATCACCATGCCCAGCATGGAGCCGAAGAAGAAATATTTTCCGATCTGCCGGTAGCCGAAGAAAAACAGGGGGATGTTGATGGCGGCGCTGAGGAGGCCCACGGTGAGCCAGGGGGTATTGGTGCCGTAAACGATCAGCATGGCAATGCCCGAGACGCCGCCGCAGCTGATGCCGTTGGGGTCCAGAAACAGGTCAAAGCCCAGAGAAAAGACGGCACTGCCGAAGACAATCATCAAAAGGTTGCGCGCCAGTTCTTTTTTTGTCAGGTTCATCACATCACAGCTCCAATTCGATCTGTTTTTCCTCCGCGTCCTCTTCCTTCAGCAGCGCGCCCGCCGCGGGGAGCGAACGGGTGCGGTAGCGGGCGGCATTGACGATGGCGCTGCCCTCCAGCAAAGCGGCGCGGTAGAGCGTTGCCTTGCGTTTCAGAGTCATGACCGCCACGCCCTGGGTCGTGCGGGTGGTTTTGGGCGCAAGCTGGGCGGTAGAGAAGACCAGAGCCCGGCCCTCGGTGGAATAAAGAACCAGTTGGGTGTCCTCCTTGAGCAGGAAGACCGCCTTGAGGAGGCTCTTGTCGCAGTAGGCGCCGGTGAGCTTGCGGCGGTTGGATTTTGTGGCGTAGGCGGACAGCTCCACCTTGGCGACCTTGCCGTTTTCGTAGACAAAGACGACGCTGCCCTCATAATTGCCGGGGAAGCACACGTCAATCACGCTTTCTCCCTCGTCAAAGCCCAGCTTGCCGGGCAGATAATCACCCAGAAGGCTGGCCTTGCTGTCCTCAAAGTCGGCACAGCGGGCCTTGTAGACCTGGTATTTATCGGTAAAAACCAGGAATTCGGCGGCGTTGGAGGTCTCCAGAGAAAACCCGAGGCCGTCGCCCTCCTTGAATTTCTGCTCACCGGACATCCGCAGGGACTGGGGCGTGATCTTCTTGAAGTAGCCCTCCCGGGAGACGAACACTGTGACGGGATAGTCGGGAAGGGACTCGTCCTCGTCCGGGGTCTGTGCCTCATGGTCGTAGACGATGCCGGTCCGGCGGTCCTGGCCGTATTTTTCCCCAATGTCGTCCAGCTCTTTGACGATGACGCCGCGGATCTTCCGCTCACTTTTCAGCAGGTCCTCAAGCTGGGCGATCTCCTTTTCCAGATCGTCGACCTCCTGGGTGCGCTTGAGGATATATTCCTTGTTGATGTTGCGCAGCTTGATCTCCGCCACAAATTCGGCCTGCACCTTGTCGATGCCGAAGCCGATCATCAGGTTGGGCACCACCTCGGCATCGGATTCCGTCTCGCGGATGATGCGGATGGCTTTGTCGATGTCCAGCAAAATGCGCTTGAGGCCCTTGAGCAGATGGAGCTTGTCGGCCTTTTTCTGCTTTTGGAAGTAGACGCGGCGGCGGACACATTCGGTACGCCAGGCCGTCCATTCCTCGATGATCTCCCGCACGCCCATGACCCGGGGCATACCGGCGATGAGAATGTTGAAATTGCAGCCGAAGGAGTCGGTCAGGGGGGTGCTGCGCATGAGCTTCTGCATGAGCTTGTCCGGGTCAACGCCCCGCTTGAGGTCGATGGTCAGCTTGAGGCCGGACAGGTCCGTCTCGTCGCGCATATCGGAGATCTCGCGGATCTTGCCCGCCTTAATCAGCTCGGATACCTTGTCGATGATGGCCTCGGTGGTAGTGGTGTAGGGGATCTCATAAATCTCGATGAGGTTGCCCTCTTTGACATAGCGCCAGCGGGCACGGAGCTTCACCGGGCCTCTGCCGGTGCGGTAGACCTGTTCCATCTCCTCGGCGTTGTAGAGGATCTCGCCGCCGGTGGAAAAGTCCGGCGCCGGCATATATTCCGTCAGATCGCAGTCCGGGTCCCGTATCCAGGCGGCCGTGGCCTTGCAGACCTCCCGCAGGTTAAAGCCGCAGATGTTGCTGGCCATGCCGACGGCGATGCCCATGTTCGCCGACACCAGCACATTGGGGAAGGCTGTCGGCAGCAGAGTCGGCTCCAGCATGGTGTTGTCGTAGTTGTCCGTGAAATCCACGGTCTCGCAGTCGATGTCCCGGAAGATTTCCTCGCAGATAGGCTCCAGCCTGGCCTCGGTGTAACGGGAGGCGGCATAGGCCATGTCCCGGGAATAGATCTTGCCGAAGTTGCCCTTGGAGTCCACAAAGGGGGTCAGCAGGGTCTCGTTGCCCCTGGAGAGACGCACCATGGTGTCGTAGATGGCCGCGTCGCCGTGGGGATTGAGGCGCATGGTCTGACCGACGATGTTGGCGGATTTGGTGCGGCCGCCCTTCAGCAGTCCCATTTTATACATGGTATAGAGCAGCTTGCGGTGGGAGGGCTTAAAGCCGTCGATCTCCGGGATGGCGCGGGAGACGATGACGCTCATGGCGTAGGGCATATAGTTCACCGTCAAGGTTTCGGTGATAGGCTGCTCCAGCACCTCGGCGCGCAGTCCCTCGACCCGGGAAGCGTCCATATTCTTTTGAACGGTCGGTTCTTTTTTCTTCTTGGCCATAGTTTATTCCCTATTTCCTTTTTCAGAAAATTCTGTGGTCCGCTATCAGTGAACAGTGAATAGAGAATAGTGAATGGTGAATAAGTTTACGTTGGGGAAATCGTCAGACGCTATCCGGCTTCTTCCGACGGCGGTCTGACAGTTCTTCCGCCTGACGTGCCTTTGCGGTATTCAAGGTCGCGGTCAACATTCGCGTCAGGGAACTGCAGATCACCGGAAGCTCAATAAACGGGTCGTCAAAATACCCCGTTCTCTGTAAAACAATCAGCCAATACTCTGTTTCGGATGCCTCTTTCAGCGCGATCTGCATTTTGTAGATAAAATCTGTCCTGCTGCTGGCGTAATATGCTTCATGAATGTTTGCGCCGATGCTCGTTCCGCTGCGCAAGAGTTGTTTTGACATAATGAATTCTTTCTTTTCGTTCATCAGCCACTTGCAAAAGTTGACAACATTTACCGCCATTTCAATCGAAGCATCTATCAGTTTACTGTTTCCCATCCTGTCTTTCCTCTCTGTTCCAAAACAGTTCGGTGTTCACTATTCACTTTTCACTATTCACTGTTCACTGCTTTTTTATGAAATGTCCGCCAGATCCAGGTACTGGCTGCCGTTTTCGGCAATATAGTCCTTTCTTCCCTGCAGGTTGTCGCCCAGCAGGAGGTCAAAGTAAAGCGCCGTCTTTTCCGCGTCCTCCGGCATGACCTTGATCATGCGGCGGGTGGCAGGGTTCATCGTGGTCAGGGCCATCATCTCCGGGTCGTTCTCGCCCAGGCCCTTGCTCCGTGCCACCGTCACCTTCTGCCCTGCCAGCTTTGACAGGATCTCCGCCTTTTCCGCCTCGCTGTAGGCAAACCAGGTCTTGTCCCTGGTGTTGATCTCGAACAGCGGGGTCTCGGCGATATAGACATAGCCCTCGCGGATGAGGGTCGGCACGAGGCGGTAGAGCATCGTGAGGATCAGGGTGCGGATCTGGTAGCCGTCGTAGTCGGCGTCGGTGCAGATGACGATCTTGTTCCAGCGCAGATTGTTGATGTCGAATTCCGCCAGATCCTTGACCCGCTTGTCCTTCACCTCCACGCCGCAGCCGATGACCCGCAGCAGATCGGTGATGATCTCGCTTTTGAAAATGCGGCTGTAGTCGGCC
>CAMFZO010000100.1 GCA_946006895.1 uncultured Clostridia bacterium
CCAAAAGCCGATCCGTGGTGTTGTCTGCATTTTACTAAATACAAATTCAATGTAAAAAGATTCCATCAAGTGTCGAAATCGGCCTTACGACACCTGGCGCAGCAGATCGCGGCGCAGGCGCTGCATGATGCGTTTTTCCAGGCGGGATATGTAGGACTGGGAAATGCCCATCATATCCGCCACCTCTTTCTGGGTCTTTTCCTGCATCCCCGACAAGCCGAAGCGCATGGAGACGATGTAGCGGTCGCGTTCCGGCAGACGGGCCAGCGCCTCCCGCAGGAGTTGGTGCTCCACGTCCTCCTCCAGGGGCCGCATGACCGTATCGCCCTCCGTGCCCAGAATATCCGACAGCAGCAGCTCGTTGCCGTCCCAGTCGGTGTTGATGGGTTCATCCAGGGAGACCTCCGCCTTTTGAGAGGAGATCTTTCGAATGTGCATCAGGATTTCGTTCTCGATGCACCGGGAGGCATAGGTGGCCAGCTTGATATTCCGGTCGACGCGGAAGGTGCTGATGGCCTTGATAAGGCCGATGGTGCCGATGGAGATCAGGTCCTCGATATTGACACCGGTATTCTCAAAGCGCCGCGAGATATAGACCACCAGGCGCAGATTCCGCTCGATGAGGCGCTGCTTGGCAAGCTCGTCGCCCTGGGCGATCTTCTGCAGCAGCTCCTGCTCCTCGGCGCCGGACAGGGGCGCCGGCAGGATGTCGCTGCCGCCGATATAGAGTATTTCCGAGGGCTGCTGAAGCAGTGCTTTTAAAAGCTGGGCAAGGGTCTTAAGCATAAGAATTTCCTCCAGTCAGGGCATCGTAGGCGCCCCCCTCCGAAACCGGGGTGGGGGAGAGGGCGACGAGGCCGGTTTTGGTGTGGCCGTTTATGGTGATTTTGCAGGGAAGGGCCAGCAGAAGTCCCGATGCAACGCCGACGGCGCGGAAAGGGATGAGGCGCGGCGACAGGTGCTTCAGCCGCAAAGCCAGAGCGGCGGAGGCGGCAAGATCCTCCTGCCGCAGGGAAACACCGTCCAGCAGCGGCAGCGCAGAACGCCAGTAGACCGTCAGGACGCTCTCGCCGGTGATGGGGTCTCGCAGGGTGTTTCCCGTGTCCCGCAGGGCGCTCAAGCGGACGCTGTTTTTTCCCAGGCTGACGGTGACGGGAACGACGGAATCGGCGCTGAAGGTCAGTTTTGGAAGCAGCAGCCTGCAGGCAAGACCCACGGCGGCGGCAGTCAGCAGCAGGGTAAAGAAGCTGACGGGGAAAAACAGAGCGTCGCCACGGTAATGAAGGCGCCCGCTTTGCAGGAACTGAACGCCGTAGACCGCGCCGCAGAGGACCAGTGCCACCGCGCCGAACACCGCGCCGAGCCGCAGGGAGGAGCGTTTGCAGCCGTAAGCCGCCAGCACCATAGCCGCCCCACACAGGAGCTTCCAGACAGCCCCGGTCAGCCAGCCGCAGTGGGGCAGATAGACCGCCACGGCGTAAACGGATCCGATCAGCGCGCCCAGCAGAAGACGCCCCCTCCGAAGCGCCGCGCAGCCCAGGGTCGCCGCCGCCCGCAGTAGCAGGTAGTTGACGGCCAGATTCAGCACGAACACGGCGTCGATGTAGACGGTCATTTTTCCACCTCCCGGCAGGACAGCCTTCCCGAGCGGCGGAACGGTCCGGGCCGCGATCCTTTCCGGCGGCTGCCTGTGGGACAAAGTATACGTCCGGGGACGCAAAAAACAGGTCGCAATCCACTGTCGGGATCGCGGCCTGTTTTTCGTATAACTCGGGGGAAAACCCGTCCGTTCCGAGCGGGAATCTCATTTCCCGCCCGTGTTTTTTGCGGGAACGGCGCTGCCGCCGTCGAACGATTCTTCTCCCCGCTGTACGGCCTTGAGGTTCTTCTCCGCCTTGCTTCTCGGCAGCCAGACCTCATGGCCGCATCCCTGGCAGCGGAGCTTGAAATCCGCCCCCGTGCGCAGGACCAGCCAGGCGCGGCTGCCGCAGGGATGCTGTTTTTTCATCATCAGAATGTCGTTCAGACGGATGTCCATTACTTCTTGATCTCCTCCCAATAGCGTTTTGCCGCCTGTTCCACCTTGTTGTCGCCGTATTCGTAATAATGGGCGTCCTTGATGAGATCCGGCAGGTACTGCTGCCTGACCCAGTGGTGGGGGTAGCTGTGGGGGTAGAGGTAGCCCTGCTCCCGCTCCTGCCCGGCGGAATCGGCGTGGACGTTCTGCAGCTCCCGGGGGAACACGCCCAGCTTTCCCTTGCGCACGTCCGCCAGTGCGGCGTCGATGGCCACGCAGCCGGAGTTGGACTTGGGCGCGGTGGACAGGAAGATCACCGCGTCGGCCAGAGGAAGCCTCGCCTCGGGCATGCCGAGCTGCAGGGCGGAATCCACACAGGCTTTGACGATGGGGATGGCCATGGGGTAGGCCAGGCCGATGTCCTCGCAGGCGGAGCACAGGATCCGGCGGCAGCACGACGGCAGGTCGCCCACCTCCAGAAACCGCGCCAGATAGTGGATGGCGGCGTCGGGGTCCGAGCCGCGGATGGACTTCATCAGGGCCGAGAGGCAGTCATATTGGTTGTCGCCGCCCCGGTCATAGCGCATGGCAGAGCGCTGGGTCACTGCCTTGGCATCCTCTAAGGTCAGGGTCAGCTCTGTGTCTCCGGGACGGGCTGCCACGAAGAGGGCCTCCACGGCGTTGATGGCCTTGCGAATATCGCCGCCGCAGCAGGAGGCGATGTGCTCCAGCGCACCATCCTCCGCCGTGACCTGCAGGCCGGTCTTGTCTGTCATATAGTCCACGGCGCGGCAGACGGCTTTCAGCGCCGCCTCCGGGCTGATGGGCTTGAACTCAAAAACGGTGCAGCGGCTCAGGATGGCGTTGAACACGTAAAAATACGGATTTTCCGTGGTGGAGGCGATAAGGGTGATCTTGCCGTTTTCGATGTGCTCCAGCAGGCTCTGCTGCTGCTTTTTATTGAAGGACTGGATCTCGTCGAGATAGAGCAGAACGCCGTTGGGCGCCATGAGAGTGTCCAGCTGGGAGACGATGTCCTTGATGTCCGCCGTGGAGGCGGTGGTGGCGTTGAGCTTGTAGAGCGTGCGCTTGGTGGCGTCGGCGATGATGTTGGCGACGGTGGTCTTTCCCGTGCCGCTGGGGCCGTAGAAGATCAGATTGGGGACCTTTCCCGACTCGATCATGCGGCGGAGCATTTTACCCTCGCCGAGGATCTCCTCCTGGCCGAACACCTCGTTCAGCGTCTTTGGGCGCAGCTCGTCCGCAAGGGGCTGATACATGGCGCGGCGCCTCCTTTCCTTTGCATCGCCGGCTTTTTCCGGGCTGCGGTGGGGCCGAAAACAGCGGCTTTTCTGTTTTTACCATCATACACCGAAGCGCAGGAAATTGCAAGAGGTGGCGAAAAAGAGACAGCTTGTTTGCCGCACTTGACAGTTTACGGTAGAAAATGGTAAAATAAAACTGATGTGGCTGCCGTGACAAAGGAGACCTTTTTGTCCGAAGCAAATCCTGCCGCAGACGGAGGTATCCCATGAAAACCCTTTTCCGCAGAACGGCCGTTCTTCTGCTGGTGCTGGCGATGGTTCTGTCCATGCTGCCGGGCGTATTCGCTGCAGCGGGGTCATTGATCTGGCTGTCAAGCGTCTCTCCCTCAGTCAGCTTCGCTGACAGCTCCCTCATCAGAGGGAGCCTTGGATTTCGACCCAACACATAACATGAAAATCCAACCTATGATTGCAACCATAGGCTGGATTAACTGTTTTACGAAGCCCTGCCCAACGGCGTGGCTCCTGTTTTGGGAGTCACGCCGTTAAACCTTATAGGCTCCAATCAATGGCTTCTTCACCGTGGGCTGTCAGGAATTCGTTGCTTTTGGAAAAGGGCCGGCTGCCGAAAAAGCCCCGGTAGGAGGACAGGGGACTGGGATGGGGTGCGTTCAGGATCAGACGAGGTGCCTGCGTTTGCAGCAGGGCGGCTTTTTTTTGCGCCTGGGCGCCCCAGAGAACAAACACGATAGGCTGGGACAGGTCGTTGGTGGCGCGGATCACCGCGTCGGTGAAGCGCTGCCATCCCCATTTGGCGTGGCTGTTGGCCTTGCCGCGCTCCACGGTGAGCACCGTGTTCAGCAGCAGTACGCCTTGCTTTGCCCAGGCTGTCAGATCGCCGTGGTCCGGCGGCGTCAGGCCCATGTCCGCCTGCAATTCCGCGTAAATATTCCGCAGAGACGGCGGCAGCGACACACCCCTGGCCACGGCAAAGGCCAGTCCAAGGGCCTGCTGCGGCTCGTGATAGGGGTCCTGCCCCAGGATCACGGCCCGGACCGCTTCCGGCGGTGTCGCTTCCAGGGCGAAAAATTCCCGTCCGGCGGGCGGATAGACCTCCACCGACTGCCGCGCTTCCTCCACACGCTTGTCCAGCGCCGCCAGATAGGGCTTTTGCAGCTCCTCCCGGAGTAAGGGCGTCCAGGCCCCCAACCGTTTGAAATCCATGGTCTCACCTCAAAAAAATTATAGCGCATCCGGGAAAAAATGGCAACCATTTCCCCTATTCCCTCCGGGGGAAATCTATGGTATAATAACCGCAAGCGGTTATTATACGTCGAAAGAAGGCGGTGTTTTCCATGAAAGAGACAGATGAGATCATTTCCGTGCTGAAGGAGCGCTATCCCGACGCGCTGTGCGCCCTGCGCTATGAAAAGGACTATGAGCTGATGATCGCCGTGCGGCTGTCGGCCCAGTGTACCGACGCCCGGGTCAATTTGGTGACGCCGGCGCTCTTTGCCCGCTTTCCCACCCTGGATGCCTTTGCCGAGGCGGATGTGGCCGAGGTGGAGACCTATGTCCATTCCTGCGGCTTTTACAAGCACAAGGCCAGGGACATCGTGCTGGCCTGCCAGATGCTCCGCGACGTTTACGGCCGCCGGGTGCCCGACACCATGGAGGAGCTTCTGAAGCTGCCGGGCGTGGGCAGAAAAACGGCCAACCTGCTGCTGGGGGACATCTACGGCAAGCCCGCCGTGGTCTGCGACACCCACTGTATCCGCATTGCGAACCGGCTGGGCCTTGCCGTGGGCAAGGAGCCGGAAAAGGTGGAGCAGCAGCTCCGGGCCGTTCTGCCGCCGGAGGAAAGCTCCGATTTCTGCCACCGGATCGTCCTTTTCGGGCGGGATCTGTGCACGGCGCGCAATCCCAAGTGCGGGCAATGTCCGCTGCGGCCCTTCTGCAGGGAATTCAGCGGCGAAAATGAGAAAAAATAATCGGTTTCTGCGTTGCCAGACCGGTCGATCTATGCTATACTGTTTTCGTTGATGTTTTTTCTACAGGAGTACAGAAATATGTCTGATTACAATACGGAGCTGTTCCGCTGGCTCTCCGGCGGACATTCCCCCTACCACACCGTCGCCGCGGCGGCGGAATACCTGAAAGCCAACGGCTTTTCCGCCTTAGAGCTTTCCGAGCCCTTCGCGGTGGAGCGCGGCGGGCGGTATTTTGTGCGAAACGGCACCTGCCTGACGGCCTTTACGGTGGGGCAGGCAAACCGCTTCCGCATTGCCGCCGCCCATACCGACTGGCCCTGCCTGCGGGTCAAGCCCTCGCCGGAGCAGGTGGCCGGCGGCTGCTGCAAGCTCAGCGTGGAGCCTTACGGCGGTGCCATCCTCAACACCTGGCTGGATCGGCCTCTGTCTCTGGCGGGCATCGCCGTCCTGCGTACCGCCGATGCCATGCGCCCGGTTATCCAACTGGTGGATTGGGACGAGCCGCTGCTGACCATCCCGAATCTTGCCATCCACATGAACCGTGAGGTCAACAAGGGGG
>CAMFZO010000101.1 GCA_946006895.1 uncultured Clostridia bacterium
AGAGTCCTCTACGTCTCGTGGGCTCGGAGATGTGTATAAGAGACAGTCTTAAGTCGAAGTCCACATGGTCCAGGGCCTGGACGCCGGGGAATTGCTTGCAAATTCCTTTTGCGGTCAAAATCGTTTCCAAATCGTCGCACCTCACAACGGGTAAAGTCTGGTGGCGGGGACAAACGCAGGATGCGTCTGTCCCCGCCGTGCGGAACTTAGGGGATAATCACTCAAACCAAGCCTGATTCTGGATGTAGTTGTCGATGTTTTCCTTGGTCAGCATCGGGTCATGACGGGCAGAGGGGAAGGGAACGAAGTATTCCTCCGGCAGGGTGCCGTCGTTGAGATACTGTACGAGGTAGACAATCGCAAGATAGGTGGAGCCGTAGGGGTCGGTATTGTAGGTGCAGTAGAGGTCGCCGTCCTGGATGGACTTGGCTGCGTCGGAGTTGCCGTCAGCGCCGCCGACATAGACGCCCTCGATGTTGGCTGCCTTCAGCGCCTGGACGGCACCGATGGCCATTTCGTCGTTGCAGGTGGCGACCACCGTCAGATCATCGGCTACGCCCTCGCCCTGCAGCAGGTTCTCCATGACGCTCATGCCCTCGGCGCGCTTGCAGTTGGCCGTCTGGGAGGCAATCACGTGCATATCGGGATACTCAGCAATGGCGTCCTGGATGCCGGCAAGACGTTCTTCCATGTTCTGAACGCCGGAGGGGCCTTCCAGAATGATGACGCCGCCCTTGCCGCCTGCAGCTTCACAAAGCTCCTTGGTGACAAGATAACCGGTCATGTAGTAATCGACGCCGCTGCGCATGAACGCGCCCGTGTCGGGGCAGGTGCCGATGGCCGTGACGGGGATGCCGTTTTCGTTGGCCAGGTCAACTGCGGACTGGATGCCCTTGGAGTCGGAGGGGTGGATGACGAAAGCGTCAACGCCCTGCTCGATGTAGGTCTCCATGATGGAAACCTGCTCCTCAATGGAGTCCTGGGTGGCGGGAGCGACTGTGATGACCTCGATGCCCAGGTCCTTACCGGCAGCCGCGCCGCCGTTCCACATGCCGATCATGTAGGGGTTGGTGGAGTTACGGGTCATTACGACGATGGTGTACTTGTCGTTGGCCTTGACATCGGTGGAGATGCCGCGGCCAATGCCCTCGACAGGCAGCGGCATTTCGTTGGCCGCGTAGTCGCTGGCGCGGTTGACGTTGACGTTTGCGCTGAAGTCGGCCTTCGGTGCGGGGTCTGTCGGCTGCGTTGTCGGTGTTTCGCTGCCGCCGTTCGTCGGCGTGGGTTCTTCCGTTGTGTTCGAGCAGCCCGCGAACAGGCAGACGACCATTACGATGGCCAGGAGCATTGCGATGAGCTTTTTCATTTTTTCTTCCTCCAATTTTCATTATTTGTTATTTAGTTTTTGATAACGGATATTGGATACGATTTGATTATAGAGGGGTTCTTCGTCTTTGTCAACAATTAATTTTTCGGATATTGGATATTCTTGTTTGTTTTGTACAAATTCCGTGGTTTCCAGGGAGCGCCGCTGCAAAAACCCAACGCGGATGCGACTTTTTTCGTCCTTTTTCCCGAAAACTCCGGTCTGATGCAAGCATTTCCGATGATTTCCATGGGCCGCTTCGCCAGTTTTTTGTGGAAAATCCCCACGACCGTCTGCCTGTTTTCCTCCCGGGCCGGATGGATACGCCTGTTTTTTTGTAAAGAAGACAGCGGATTTTTTCCAACTTTTTTAGGTTCATTTAGGGTCGGGACGCTATACTTACCCCTGAAAGGGGGCAGATTCATGGCATTCCAGAGTGTTTTCCAGCGCTATGAACTGAAATACCTGCTCACCCCGGCGCAAAAGGACAGGGTCATGGAAGCGGCGGCCCCCTATCTGATCCCGGACGAATTCGGCCGCACCACCATTCGGAACCTGTATTTTGACACGGACAACTACCGGCTGGCCCGCCATTCCATCGGCAAACCGGCCTACAAGGAAAAGCTGCGCATCCGCAGCTACCGCCTGGCGGAGCCTGACAGCACGGTGTTTGTAGAGCTGAAAAAGAAATACCGCCAGGTGGTGTTCAAGCGCCGGATCCCCCTGCCGGAGGAAGCCGCCATGCAATGGGTATGCGGCGGACTTCCCTGCCCCGTGTCCACCCAGATCTCCCGGGAGATCGACTATTTTCTCGGCTTCTACGAGAGCCTCCGCCCGAAGGTCTTCCTCTCCTACGAACGGGAGGCCTACTATTCCAAGGACAGCCCGGATTTCCGCGTCACCTTTGACGATTCCATCCTGTGCCGCCGGGACAGTCTTTCCCTGCGGGATGAGGTTTCCGGTACGCCGCTTCTGCCGGAGGGCCGGGTGCTGATGGAGATCAAATGCTCCGGCGGCATCCCCTTGTGGATGACCCGGGTCCTGTCGGAAAACCGCATCTATAAAACATCCTTTTCCAAATACGGAACGGCTTATGAAAAGCTGATCTTCCCACAAACCAAGGAGGTCTCCAACTATGCTTGATTCATTTTTCAAAGGGTATTTGACACGGACATGACCAGCGTCATCAGCGTGTCGGACTTTCTGCTCTGCATCGGCTGCTCGCTGCTGATCGGGCTGATTATGGCGTTTTGCTATATGTTCCGCTCCCGCTGCACCAGGAGCTTTCTCGTTACTCTGGCGCTGCTTCCCACGGTGGTCTGCGTCGTCATCATGATGGTCAACGGCAACGTGGGCACCGGCGTGGCTGTGGCGGGCGCTTTCAGCCTGGTACGCTTCCGCTCGGCTCCCGGCACAGCCAAGGAGATCACCATGCTGTTTCTGGCCATGGGCGCGGGACTTCTCGCCGGCATGGGCTATCTGGGCTTTGCGCTGCTGTTCACCCTCATTGTCTGCCTCCTCAACCTTCTCTATCACTGCTTCGATTTTGGCTTCAAAAAGAACGGCGCACGCTATAAGACCCTGAATATCACCATCCCGGAGGATCTGGATTACAGCGGGGTGTTTGAAAGCGTATTGCAGGATTACGCCACCTCCTGGGAGCTGGTAAGGGTCAAGACGACGAACATGGGCAGTATGTTCCAGTTGACCTACCAACTGACCCTCAAGGCTGCCGTCAACGAGAAGGAAATGATCGACAAGCTCCGCTGCAGAAACGGCAATCTGGAGATCGCCGTCTCCAAGCAGGAGACCGCCGCTGCGGAATTGTGAACGGGAGGCTGATCAAAATGAAGAAGGTATTGTTTGCGCTGCTTCTGATTCTTGCTCTGCTCATAAGCGGCTGCGGAATACAGGACAGCGGCAGCGTTCCGGCGCACACAGCAGCGACGGCCGGGACGGAAAGCACGGAGATCACAGCCGCCTCCACCCCGGAGGACACGTCAGCCTCCGGCCTCACGCAGGAGGCCGCCGAGATCCCCTCCGAGCTGTTCTCCAGCCGGGACCTGGACGCCGGATATGACGAGAGCAAGAGCGCCCTCATCCGGCTCAACGGCACTTCCGCCGTCTGCAGCTCCGACGCCGTGAAGATCTCCGGCAGCACTGTCACCATCACTGACGAGGGGACCTACATCCTCTCCGGATCCCTGGACGACGGCATGGTCATCATCGACGCGGAAAAGACCGACAAGACCCAGTTGGTTCTGGACGGCGTGACCATCCGCAGCGAAACCAGCGCGCCCATCTATGTCCGCCAGGCGGACAAGGTATTCCTCACCCTGGCGCCCGGCTCCACCAACAGTCTTTCCAACGGCGGTACCTTTACGGCCATCGACGAAAACAACATTGACGCCGTAATCTTCTCCAAGGACGACCTGACCTTAAACGGCAGCGGTATCCTCATTGTCACCTCCCCGGCAGGCCACGGCATCGTGTCCAAGGATTCGCTGAAGATCACCGGCGGCATCTACGACATCAACTGCGCCTCCCACGGTCTGGCAGGGAAGGACGACGTGTGCATCGTAAACGCCGAGTTCACCATTATCTCCGGCAAGGACGGCATCCACGGAGAAAACACCGATGACGCCTCGTTGGGCTTTGTCTATATCCAGAGCGGCTCCCTGGACATTTCCGCCGAGGGCGACGGCATCAGCGCCTCAGCCTGTCTGCAGATCAAAGACGGCAGCTTCCGTATCCTCTCCGGCGGCGGCAGCGTCAACGGCACCGCGCCGTCCTCCGGGTCCTGGGGCAGCTTTATGGGCGGCGGCAGACACGAAGGCGGCAAAATGGGCGGCGGCATGATGGGCAGCGCGCCCGATCAGTCCTCCGAAGCCGAAGACACCGCAGACAGCACCAGCATGAAAGGGGTCAAGGCGGGCGCAGCCCTTACGATTAACGGCGGCGTGTTTACCATTGACGCCGCAGACGACGCCGTCCATTCCAACGACTGCGTGACGGTCAGCGGCGGTACCTTTGAGATTGCCTCGGGCGACGACGGCTTCCACGCCGACGTGACCCTGACCGTCACCGGCGGGACCATCCGCATCACGGGCAGCTACGAGGGTCTGGAGGGGCAGCACGTGGTCATCTCCGGCGGCGACATCACCCTGACCGCCAGCGACGACGGCGTGAATGCCGCAGGCGGTACGGATCTGAGCGGCCAAGGCGGCAGAGACGGTATGTTCGGCGGCCCGGGAATGGGATCCTCCTCCAACGGCTCCATCACCATCTCCGGCGGCACTCTCCAGATTACTTCCTACGGCGACGGCATCGACGCCAACGGCTCCCTGGAGATCACCGGCGGCAATATCATCGTCAGCGGCCCCTCCCAGGGCGACACGTCCACCCTGGACTATGACACCAGCGCCGTCATCTCCGGCGGCACCTTTATCGGCACCGGCGCTTCCGGCATGGCGCAGACCTTCAGCAGCTCTGAGCAGGGCGTCATCGCCGTAAGCACCGGTGAGCAGTCCGCCGGAACGCAGATCACGCTGACGGACAAAGCCGGAAACACTCTGCTCACCTGCACGCCCGCCCTGTCTTTCGCAGTGGTGATCCTCAGCAGCCCCGAGATGATCCGGGGAGAAACCTATGTCATCACGGTAGGCACCCTCTCAGGAGAATTCACCGCAAGCTGACGGGAAAAGGGCAACGCTCCGGTAAGATCTTCTGATCTTGCCGGAGCGTTTTTTGGATAATGCGTAGACAGCGGTTCACCGTAGGGCGCGCCGTGCAGAGCTGCCTGCTATATACAAGCCTGCTTGCCTGTCCTGTCTGCCGCTTTACGGCGGCACGCCGGGGTCGGCGTGCCCTACGGACAGCCGCAGATCATACTATGCCTTGCTCTCCCCTGTCACGCTGTTTTTCTGAGCAAGATATTTCTGCTCCAGGGCGTTCCAGCGCAGGTCCAGCGCCTGACAGGTCTGCAGCGCGGTTTTCATCTTCTCAGAGTCATAGGCCGCTCCGCTTTCTGCCAGGCGTTTCAGCTCTGCCCGGGCCGTGTCCAGTTCCTCTCCCAGCCTGGCAAGCTGCACGGCGGTCAATACCAGCTCAGTTTTTCTATTTCTCATATCTCTTATTTCCTTTACGTTATATAATTGCGGTAGTTTTAGGCCACGCTGATGAAATAACGGATCGAATACAACAAAGGGTTAGATTTCAGCCGCGCCCATGCCTCCCTTGTATAAAGGGAGCCTTGGCTGCCCACACGATTTCGTGGTCATACAAACAACTAAAGATTCGTCCAACAGGCCAGTCTTTCAAGTGAACTGCCCGGGTAGCCGGACCTGCAGATTCCATTGGGTCATGTTGGGCGGCTGATCGCCCCTGCAGGCATGATTCATTATTAAAATATGAATCCCCTGAATTTATTAATGAT